>JAFMJM010000298.1 GCA_017853455.1 Acidimicrobiia bacterium
ACCTGGCAGCGCCTGATCGCCCAGCTCCCGGTCGAGCAGGTGATGGAGCTGGTCTTCGTCGTCGGCACCTACGTCACCCTGGCGATGGCCTTCCGCACGTTCGGGGTCGAGCCCGACCCCGAGTTCGTCGAGTTCGGCGCCCCGCCGATGCCCGCCGACCCCGACGACGACTGATCCCGAACCACCGTCCACGAGGGGGGATCCCGTGACCACCACACGTCCCGGCGAGTGGGTCGACACCGCGATGGGTCTGGCCGACTTCACGTTCACCGAGTACCCGATGCGGATCACCACCGACCGCTACACGTCGCCGGAGTTCGCAGCGCGCGAGCGCGCCGCGATCTGGATGCGCACCTGGCAGGTCGCGGGCCGCAGCGACGACGTGGCCGCCGTGGGCGACTGGATGGAGTACCGGATCTACGACCAGTCGTACGTCGTCGTGCGCGGCACCGACGGCGTGCTCCGGGGCTTCGTCAACGCCTGTCGGCACCGGGGGAACCAGCTCTGCGCGGGCGGGAAGGGCAACGCGCCCCGCCTGGTGTGCCCGTACCACCTGTGGGCGTTCAACCTCGACGGCACGCTGCGCAGCGTGTCGCGCCCCGACCTCGTCGGACCGATCGACAAGGCCGAACTGGGGCTGCACACCGTGCCGGTCGACGAGTTCGCCGGGTTCGTGTGGATCAACCCCGATCCCGACGCTGCGCCGCTGGCCGAGTACCTCGGTCCGGCGATGGAGATGCTCGCGCCCTACCGGCTCGAGGAGATGACCACGGTCATGAACGTCCGGGAGGCCGTCGACTGCAACTGGAAGGTGGTGATCGACGCCTTCACCGAGGGGTACCACATCGAGGGCATCCACCCCGAGCTGCTCAAGGTCATCGTCATCGACCCCACCCAGAACCGCTTCCAGTCGTTCGGTGACCACGCCGTGGCGGTGGCGCCGTTCGAGGTCGCCGGGGTCGACGGGTTCGGACCCGAGCAGCAGCTCGACGGCATCCGGGCCCTCCCCGACACCTTCCCCGGGGTGGCCGAGGTGCTGCCCACGTTCGAGACGATGGTCGACGCCCACCGCGACGCCGACGGCGTGCTGCACCTGCCCGACGGTGTCACCCCCCGCACGATCCTCCAGGAGGCGACCCGCGAGGTCTACACCGCCAAGGGCCTCGACGTCAGTGGTCTCACGGACTCGCAGATGTCCGACAACCAGGGCTGGCTGCTGTTCCCGAACTTCTTCATGACGGTCCGGGCCGGCGAGGGGCACGTGATCCTGGCGGTGCCCCACCCCGACGGCGACCCCAACCGGTGCATCTGGCACGTCATCTCCTACTTCTGGCTGCCCGGGGAGCTGCGCGAGCCGTTCCGGGCCGAGCTGGTCGAGGTCGATCCCCCGGGCAGCCACCAGTACTTCCTGGCGCTCGAGCAGGACTACGTGCAGATGCCCCGCCAGCAGGCCGGGCTGCGCAACACCCGGCTCGACCACATCCACCTGGCCCGCGAGGAGATCGGCATCGCCCGCTTCCAGTCGGTGGTCGACCGCTACGTGGCGTCGGTCGACTGACGCCCCGAGACCGCCCACCACCCACCTCTGACCACCGACCACCGACCACCGACGGGGAGCCGAGCATGGAGCTGCGAGAGATCACCGACGTCCTCGACGAGTACACGGGTCGTCGCCGGGCGGTGCTCGAGTACGGGCTCACCGTGCAGCGCATCGTCGAGGGATCGAAGGGTCCCGGGTTCACCTCGGCCGACTGGGAGCCGCTGGCCGGGTTCGTCGACCCCGTGGCGTTCGAGCGGGTGGGCCCCTTCAAGGAGGTCCAGAACTGGCCCGCCTACGTGGAGTTCCTCACCGCCTGGGCGCCGGCCGCCGAGTGGGAGGGTCGGTTCAAGCGGGTGACCGACCACGACGGCCTCGTGTTCCTCGAGCTCGAGGAGTGGACCCGGATGGGCGAGCTCGAGAACGTCGTCAACTCGCTCTCGGTCTACGAGTTCGACGACACCGATCGGATCGTGCACCTCGACGTCTACCTGCAGCTCGACCTCACCGGGATGCTCGGGGGCGCCTGAACCGATGGGGAAGTTCGTCAAGCCCGACGCGGGCAGCTGGACCGCCGCGGTCCCGGGGCTCGGCACCGACCCGGTGGCGTTCGTCGACTCGGCGTCGCCGGAGTTCTTCGCCGTCGAGCGGGACGCCGTCTTCCGGCGGGCGTGGCTCGAGGTGGGCCGCGTCGACGAGCTGACCCGGCCGGGCTCGTACTTCACCAAGACCATCCCGACGGTGCACACGGCGGTGCTCGTCGTGCGCGACCTCGACGACACCGTGCGGGCGTTCCACAACGTGTGCCCCCACCGCGGCAACCTGCTCGTGTGGGCCGACTCCCCCTACGAGGACTGCGCCGGGAGCGCCCGGGCGTTCACCTGCCGCTACCACGGCTGGCAGTTCGGCGCCGACGGCGCCTGCGGGTACGTCCACCAGGAGGACGAGTTCTTCGACGTCGACCGGGCCACGCTGGGCCTGGCCCCCATCCACTGCGAGGTGTGGGCCGGGCTGGTGTTCGTCAACCTGGCCGACGAGCCCGAGTGGACCCTGCGCGAGTACCTCGGCCCGATGGTGGGCGCCCTCGAGGGCTACCCGTTCGAGGCCATGACCGACCGCTACCGGTTTCGGGCCGAGAACCACTCCAACTGGAAGCTCTTCATCGACGCCTTCCAGGAGTACTACCACGTGCCCCCGTTGCACACGCACCAGCTCGGGCCGGCGTTCCGCAACCCGCGGGCCGAGTTCGACGCCGCGCACTACCAGTTCGACGGCCCGCACCGCGTGGTCTCGACGTCGGGGTCGCACAAGCACACCGGCTGGCCGGCCGAGCACCTCTACCCGTCGGAGATCACCTTCCGCAGCGGCAACACCGGCCCGTGGGACGCCCCCGACATCGGGCCGCTCCCGCCCGGGGTCAACCCGGGCCGCGTGCCGAAGTGGGGGATCGACAACTTCCAGATCTTCCCCAACCTCGAGCTGCTGATCTACGAGCGCTCCTGGTACCTGCTCTACCGCTGGTGGCCGACCGCCCACGACACCCACGTGTTCGAGGGTGAATTGTGCTTCGTGCCGGCGCGGACCGCCCGCGAGCGCGCGGCCCAGGAGTACGCGGCGGTCACGTTCAAGGAGTACGCGCTCCAGGACGCCGGGATGCTCGACGGCACCCAGCGCGGCCTCGAAGCCCGGGCGTTCCCCGACCATCCGCTCAACGACCAGGAGGTGCTGGTCCGGCACTTCCGGCG
>JAFMJM010000299.1 GCA_017853455.1 Acidimicrobiia bacterium
TGGCGTCGATCGTGCGGATCGTGCCGGACTTCGACCGCATGACCACCGTCTGGGTGTAGGCGCCGTCGGCGAAGTAGCGCACGCCCTTGAGCAGCTCGCCGTCGGTGATGCCGGTGGCGGCGAAGAACACGTCGTCGCTCGACACGAGGTCGTCGGTGGTGAGGATGCGGTCGAGGTCGTACCCGCCGTCGAGCGCGGCGCGCCGCTCCTCGTCGTTGCGCGGGTAGAGCCGGCCCAGGATCGCCCCGCCGAGGGCCTTGAGCGCGCAGGCGGCGATGACGCCCTCGGGCGTGCCGCCGATGCCGAACAGGATGTCGCTCCCCGAGGCCGGCCACGCGGTGGCGATGGCGCCGGCGACGTCGCCGTCGGGGATCAGCCGCACCCGGGCGCCGGCCTCGCGGCACTCCCGGATGATGTCGGCGTGGCGGTCACGGTCGAGGACCACGGCGGTGACGTCACGGACCTTCTCGCCCTTGGCCCGGGCCACGGCCTCGAGGTTGGCGGTGACCGAGGCGCTCATGTCGATGACGTCGGCGGCCAGGGGGCCCACCGCGATCTTCTCCATGTAGACGCACGGGCCCGGGTCGAACATCGTGCCCCGCTCGGCGACCGAGATCACCGCGATGGCGCCGTTGCGCCCGAGCGAGGTGAGGGTCGTGCCGTCGATGGGGTCGACCGCGATGTCGCAGGCCGGCCCACCGGCGCCGATCTCCTCGCCGTTGTAGAGCATCGGGGCCTCGTCCTTCTCGCCCTCGCCGATGACGACGACGCCGTCCATCGCGACGGTGTTGAGGACGAGGCGCATGGCGTCGACGGCCGCCTGGTCGGCGGCGTTCTTGTCGCCCCGGCCCAGCCACCGGGAGGCCGCCAGGGCGGCGGACTCGGTGACCCGGGCGAGGTCCATGGCGAGGTTGCGGTCGGGGGCCTGATGGGTTTCCACGGCGCGGACACTAGCCCCCGGCGGGCCGTCGCCGGGGGGCCGGGCGGGCCCCGTCACCGACCCGTTCCCCGGCCCCGCCCGGTCCCCGCCGGGGCCCCGTCAGGGCCTAGGTTCCGGGACGGGAGCGGGTCCACGGGGGCCCGGTCGGGGAGGGGATCACGGTGACGGAGCAACGCCCGGGCGGGGGGAGCGACGGGTCGGTGGCGGTGGTCACCGGGGCCGGATCGGGCATCGGGGCGGCCACCGTCCGTCGCCTGGCGGCCGACGGCTGGCGGGTCGTGGCGGTCGACGTCGCCGACACCGTGGGGGCGGTCGCCGCCGGGCACCCGGGGGTCGCGGCGTGCGTCGCCGACGTCACCGACCCCGACGGCAACGCCGCGGCGGTGGCCATGGCCCACGACCTCTGGGGACGCCTCGACGCCCTCGTCTGCAACGCCGGGGTGTCGGGTCAGGGGCACCTGGCCTCCAGCCCGGTCGCCGACCTCGACCGCATGTGGGCGGTCAACGTGCGCGGCGTGGTCCTCGGGATCCAGGCGGCCGTCCCGGCCCTGCGCGCCAGCCGGGGTGCGATCAGCGTCACCTGCTCGGTGTCGGGGCTGTTCGCCGACCCGGGCATGTGGGCCTACAACACCTCCAAGGGGGCGGCGGTCAACCTGGTGCGGGCTGCGGCGTTCGAGCTCGGCCCCGAGGGGATCCGGGTCAACGGCGTCTGCCCGGGCCCGATCGGCGGCACGGGCATGACCACTCCGATCGCCGAGCGCGACCCCGCCCTCCACGAGGCGATGCGGTCCCACCTGCCGCTGCAGCGCTGGGGCCGGCCCGAGGAGGTGGCGGCCGTGCACGCCTTCCTGGTGTCGGCCGACGCCTCGTTCGTCACCGGGGTGCTGCTGCCGGTCGACGGCGGGGTCACGGCCGGGACCGGCATGTTCGTCCCGCGCGGCTTCGGGGGCCCGCCCGCCTAGCCTCGCCGTCGTGGACGCCACCCTCGCCGCCGCCGCCCGGGCCGCCATCGGCTTCATGCCCGACGACGAGGGCCTCGCGCTCCACGCCGCCGGGCTGCTCGGCGGTGCGGTCGGTCCGCTGCTCGAGATCGGCACGTACTGCGGCAAGTCGGCCGTCTACCTGGGTGCGGCGGCGCGCGAGCGGAACACCGTGTGCTTCACCGTCGACCACCACCGGGGCTCCGAGGAGAACCAGGCCGGCTGGGAGCACCACGACACCCGGTTCGTCGATCCGCGCACCGGGCGCATGGACACCCTGCCGTGGTTCCGGCGCACCATCGAGGACGCCGGGCTCGAAGACGTCGTGGTCGCGGTGATCGCCGACTCGCCGACCGTCGCCCGCCACTGGACCACCCCGCTCGGCCTGTGCTTCATCGACGGCGGTCACGCCCTCGACGTCGCGATGGCCGACTACGAGGCGTGGGCCCCCAAGGTCGCGCCCGGGGGCGTGCTCGTGTTCCACGACGTGTTCGAGGACCCGGCCGACGGCGGCCAGGCGCCGTTCGAGGTGTGGTCGCGGGCGGCGGCGTCGGGCGAGTTCACGCCGGTGTCGACCACCGGCAGCCTGCGGGTTCTGCAGCGGTCCTGAGCGGGACCGGTCCCGATGCCGGCGGCGTCCGCGTCCGGCGTCGGGCGAGCAGTGGAGTGGGTCAGGCCTGCTCGCGACGGGCGGCCCGCTCGGCCTCGATGTCCTCGCCGGCGGCGATCAACTCGGCCGGGGTGAGCCCGGTCGGGAGCCCCTCGCCGCGGAACAGGCCGGCGGTCGGACCGTCGCCGCCCAGGGCGTTGGCGGCGAGCACCACGGCGGCGGAGTTCCAGGTGGGCTGCTCGACGGGGTAGAGCGCGCCCTCCTCGTGGAAGCGCTCGTCGTCGAAGTTGGCCCCGGTCCAGTAGCCGCCGCCCTCGGCGCGCAGGAACTGCACCCAGGTGAACAGGTCGCGGGCCTCGGCGTCGGCGCCGATGGCGTCGAGGGCCATCACGAACTCGCACGTCTCGGCGGCGGTGACCCACGGCCGGTCGGAGACGCAGCGCACGCCGCGACCGGGCACGACGAAGCGGTCCCAGCGCGACGCCACGCGGAGCCGGGCGGCCTCGCCGCGCACGACCCCGCCGAGGATCGGGTAGTACCAGTCCATCGCCCAGCGGTCCTTGTCGAGGAACTTGTGGGGACGGTGGGCGACGGCGATCGCGAGGGCGCCGAGGGACAGCTCCCAGTCGGGGCGTTCGTGCCCGAGGCGCTCGGCGATCGCGATCGCGCAACGCAGCGACGCGTGCAGGCTCGACGAGCCGGTGAGCAGCGCGCCGTCGGCGGGGTCGTCGCCGCGCCAGGCGATCTC
>JAFMJM010000300.1 GCA_017853455.1 Acidimicrobiia bacterium
GATCTCGAAGTTGCGGTCCTCGACGGTGCGCTGGGCCCGCTCGATCGACTTCGAGACCATCTTCGCCTCGAGGGGCTGGTCGTCGGGGAACGCCCGGTCCATGACCCAGTTCATCGCCCCGGTGGCGAACAGCCGCATGAGGTCGTCCTCGAGCGACAGGTAGAAGCGGCTCTCCCCCGGGTCACCCTGACGGCCGGCCCGGCCCCGGAGCTGGTTGTCGATCCGGCGGCTCTCGTGACGCTCGGTGCCGAGCACGTAGAGCCCGCCCGACTCCCGGACCCGCTGGCCCTCCTCGTCGCACTGGGCCCGGAAGCGGGCCACGAGTTCGGCGTAGCGCTCGGGCGACTCCTCGCGGGTGGTGCCCTCGGCGGCGAGGTCGGCGAGGGCGAGCTCCTCGGCGTTGCCGCCGAGGAGGATGTCGACCCCGCGGCCGGCCATGTTGGTGGCGACGGTGACGGCGTGCGGCCGCCCGGCCTGGGCGACGATGTGGGCCTCACGCTCGTGCTGCTTGGCGTTGAGGACGGCGTGCGGGATCCCCCGCTGCTCGAGCAGCCGACCGAGGTGCTCGGACTTCTCGACCGAGATGGTGCCGACCAGCACCGGCTGGCCGGCGGCGTGACGCTCGGCGATGTCGTCGGCGGCCGCCTCGAACTTCGCCAACTCGGTCTTGTAGATCAGGTCGGGCTCGTCGATGCGGATCATGTCGCGGTTGGTGGGGATCGACACGACCTCGAGCCCGTAGGTGTGGGCGAACTCGCCGGCCTCGGTGGAGGCCGTGCCGGTCATGCCCGACAGCTTGTCGTACATGCGGAAGTAGTTCTGGAGGGTGACCGTCGCGAGGGTCTGGTTCTCCTCCTTGATCTTGACGCGCTCCTTCGCCTCGACCGCCTGGTGGAGGCCCTCGCTCCAGCGACGGCCCTCGAGGATGCGCCCGGTGAACTCGTCGACGATGCGGACCTCGCCGCCCTGCACGACGTAGTCGACGTCACGCTTGAAGAGCTCCTTGGCCCGCAGGGCCTGCTGGAGCTGGTGCACGAAGTTCTGGTTGACGTGCTCGTAGAGGTTCTCGACCCCGAGCGCGTCCTCGACCCGGGCGATGCCCTCCTCGGTGGGGACGATCGTCCGCTTGGCCTCGTCGACCTCGTAGTGGACGTCGCGCTGGAGCTTCTGGACGACCGCCGCGAACTGGACGTAGAGCTGGGCGGCGTCGTCGGCCCGCCCCGAGATGATGAGCGGCGTCCGGGCCTCGTCGACGAGGATCGAGTCGACCTCGTCGACCACCGCGAAGAAGTGGCCCCGCTGCACCTGCTGGTCGCGGGCGCCCGCCATGTTGTCGCGCAGGTAGTCGAAGCCGAACTCGTTGTTGGTGCCGTAGGTGATGTCGGCGGCGTACGCGCGGCGCTTGGCGTCCCAGTCGTCGATCTCGGGGAGCACCATCCCGACCTCGAGCCCGAGGAAGCGGTGGAGCCGCCCCATCCACTCGGCGTCGCGCTTGGCGAGGTAGTCGTTGACGGTGATGAGGTGCACCCCGTAGCCCGCCAGGGCGTTGAGGTACGACGGCAGGGTGGCGACGAGGGTCTTGCCCTCACCGGTCTTCATCTCGGCGACCCAGCCCAGGTGCAGCGCCGCGCCCCCCATCAGCTGGACGTCGAAGTGGCGCTGGCCGAGGGCCCGCACCCCCGCCTCGCGCACCAGGGCGAACGCCTCGGGGAGCAGGTCGTCGAGGGCGGCGATGCGCTGCTCCCGGTCGGCGACCGGGTCGGGACCGACGGCGTCGATCCGCCGACGCAGGTCGGCGGTCAGGGCGCGGAGCTCGTCGTCGGAGCGGGCCTGCATCTCGGGCTCGAGGGCGCCGATCACGGGCACGAGGCCCTGGAGGGACTTGAGCTTGCGGCCCTCACCGGCGTGGAGCACCTTCTGGAACAGACCCATGGTGGGCAGACTACCGGCGGCCCCCTGGCGTCCTTCCGGCAGCGGGCGGGTCGCCTGAGAGATCCCTAGGCTGCGCCCCCGATGCACGCCCTGCGCCGCGACCGCTCCGACGCCGTCCTCACCGGCCTCCTCGCCACGGCCGTCACAGTGCTGGTCGTCCGCCTGGCGCCCGAGGCCCGGACCGGCAATCCGATGGTCGACGTCGTGGTGCAGGTGCTCCTCGTCCTCGCCCTCGTGGCCGGGGCCTTCGTGGCGCTCCACCGGTTCCGCCCCGCCACCGGCGGATTCCTGACCGCGTGGATCACCGGCCTGTTCCTGTGCGGTGGCGCCGCCGTCCTGTTGAACGCCAACCCGTTCGCCCCGATCGGGTGGGTGCTCGACCAGGGGTACCGCACGGCCGACCTGACGAAGTTCGCCCACACCGGCCGCCTCGTCGACTACGCCTACAAGGACGTCCCGGCCTTCTACCCGCCCCTGTGGTTCTGGACGCTCGGCCGGTTCGCGGCGCTGGTCGGGATCCCGGCCTGGAAGATGCTCAAGATCGGCACCCTGCTGGCGGCGTTCGTCGTGCCCGTGGGGGGCTGGTTCCTGTGGCGGCCGGTCGTCGGGCCCCGGCGGGCCGCGGCCGTGGTGGTGGTGACGTCGCTCGTGTTCCAGGAGTGGTACGTGCCCCACCTGTGGGTCGCCATCGCCGTGTTCGTCCCGTGGTGGTGCCACTTCGTGCTGGGGGTCGGCCGGTCCGGTCGGCTGCGCCGCGGGCAGCTCGTCGTGGCGGTCGTGCTCGGCGCCGTCGTGTTCGGCACCTACTGGTACGTGCTCGTCATCGGCGCGGTGCAGCTCGGGATCGCGGCCCTCGCCCGCCGTCCGGCGCGACGCCACGGCGTCGATGTCGGCCCCCGTTCGTGGCGCGACGTCGGGCTGGTGGCCGCCGGGACCGCGGTGCTCACCGCCGTCTACTGGGTGCCGATGGTGGTGGCCTTCGTCACCACGCCCGGGGCCCGCACGATGCAGAACCGCTTCTACGGCGGCGGCGAGGTGTCGTTCCCGCTCCCGTTCCTGCAGTTCACCGCCGGCGGCCTGGTGTGCGCCTTCGGCCTGGTGTCGTTGGCGGTCCTGGCCCGGCGCACCCTGGTGGCCCGCCACCTCCTCGGCCTCCTCGTCGGCGGGTACGTCCTCTACGCGCTCGGCTACCTCGGCGTCCTGGCCGGCTCGCCGCTCGACACCGTGCGCGCCGTCGGGGTGCTCGAGTACGTGCCCGCCGCCGGCGCCGCGCTCGGCGCCGTCGCCCTCTGGCGGGCGTTGCGCACCGATCCGGTGCCGCGCCTGCGGGCCACCGACGTCCGG
>JAFMJM010000301.1 GCA_017853455.1 Acidimicrobiia bacterium
CGGTCGTGCGCCGCCATCCGCGACCTCGACGCCCTCGCCCTCGTGGGCTGACGGCGCCGGTCCGCCCCCGTCACCGCCCCGACGACTCCAGGAGACACCGCATGGGACCGCTGCAGGGAGTGCGCCTCATCGAGCTGGCGGGCATCGGCCCCGGGCCGGTGGCCGGAACGTTGCTGTCCGACATGGGCGCCGAGGTGATCCGCGTCGACCGGGTCGACCACGTGGCGGCCGGCCGTCGGCCGATGGGCGGCGCCTTCGACGGTCGGGGTCGACGCTCCGTCGCGGTCGACCTCAAGCAGCCCGAGGGGGTCGAGACGGTGCTGCGCCTGGTGGCGGCCGCCGACGGGTTGTTCGAGGGCTACCGGCCCGGGGTGGCCGAGCGGCTCGGGCTCGGCCCCGACGTCTGCCTGGCCCGCAACCCGCGCCTCGTCTACGGCCGCATGACCGGGTGGGGCCAGGACGGTCCGCTCGCCCCCGTGGCCGGACACGACATCAACTACGTCGCGCTCTCCGGAGCGCTCGCCCACATCGGTCGGGCCGGACAGGCGCCGGCGGTCCCGCTCAACCTCGTGGGCGACTACGGCGGTGGCGCGCTGTTCCTGGCCTTCGGCATGGTGTGCGCGCTGCTCGAGGCGGCCCGCTCCGGTCAGGGGCAGGTGGTCGACGCCGCCATGATCGACGGCGTGTCGTTCCTGCTCGGTCCGTTGTGGTCGGCCTACCGGTCGGGCTTCATGACCGACGAGCGGGGCACCAGCATGCTCGACTCGGGCGCGCCGTTCTACGACGTCTACGAGACCGCCGACGGGAAGTGGGTGTCGGTCGGGGCGATCGAGCCACAGTTCTACGCCGAGCTCCTCGCCCGGCTCGGCATCGACGCCGACGGGCTCCCGCACCAGATGGACCGGAACGGCTGGCCCGCGCTGAAGGATCGGATCGCCGCGGTCTTCCGAACCCGCACCCGAGACGAGTGGTGTGACGCACTCGAGGGGACCGACGTCTGCTTCGCGCCGGTGCTGACCCTGGGCGAGGCCCCCACGCACCCGCACCTCGCGGCACGGGGCGCGGTCCTCGAGACCGACGCCGGTCCGCAGCCGGCGCCGGCGCCGCGTTTCTCGCGCACGACCGCCGAGGTGCAGGGTCCGGCGGTCGTGCCGGGCCACGACACCGAGGCGGTGCTCGCCGACCTCGGGTTCGGTGCCGACGAGGTGGCCGCCCTGACCTCAGCCGGCGTGGTGGCCCAGGCCGACTGACCGCGCCGGGCGGTCGTCAGCCCCGGTACCCGGACGGGTTCGCCTGCTGCCAGCGCCAGTGGTCGGCGCACATCTCGGCGAGGGTCCGGGTGGCGCGCCAGGCGAGGAGGTCGGCCGCGACCGTCGGGTCGGCCCACACCTCGGCGGCGTCACCGGGGCGGCGGGGGCCGACCGCGAGCGGGATCGGATGGCCGGTGGCGGCCCGGGCGGCGGCCACCACGTCGAGCACCGACGACCCGACGCCGGTGCCGAGGTTGACCGCCACCGCGCCCTCCAGGACGTCGATCCGGTCGAGGGCCGCCCGGTGCCCCTCGGCGAGGTCGACCACGTGGAGGTAGTCGCGGATCGGGGTTCCGTCGGGAGTGGGGTAGTCGTCACCGTGCACGGTCAGGTGCTCGCGGCGTCCGACCGCCACCTGCATGAGGTAGGGCATCAGGTTGTTGGGGATGCCGACCGGGTCCTCGCCGATGCGACCGCTCGGGTGGGCGCCGACCGGGTTGAAGTAGCGCAGGAGCGCGATCCGCCAGCCGGGCTCGCTCGCCGCGACGTCGCGGAGCATCTCCTCGATGAAGAGCTTCGTGCGCCCGTAGGGATTGGTGGCTCCGGTGCGGCAGTGCTCGTCGAGCGGGACCCGCTCGGGCTCGCCGTAGACCGTCGCCGACGACGAGAACACGAGATCGCGCACGTCGTGGCGCTGCATCGCCTCGAGGAGCCGGACCGTGCCGCCCACGTTGTGGTCGTAGTACCAGAGGGGGTGCTCGACCGACTCGCCCACCGCCTTGCGGCCGGCGAAGTGCACGACGGCGTCGACGGGCGCGACGGTGAACGCCCGGTCGAGGTCGGCGCCGTGGCGGACGTCGCCGCGCACGAACGTCAGGTTCGTGCCGGCCGGGCCGGCGAGCTCCCGGACCCGGTCGACCGCCACCTCGCTCGCGTTCTCGAGGTTGTCGAGGACGACGACCGTCCAGCCGGCCTCGAGCAGCACCAGGCAGGTGTGACTGCCGATGTACCCGGCCCCGCCGGTCACGAGCACGGTGCGGTCGTCGCTCACCCGCTCAGGGTATCCCGCTCCCGCGTCCGCTCCCGGGGGCGTCGGGTGGCCGTCGGCGGGTCGTCGGCGGGTCGTCAGGGGTTCGTCAGGGGGCGGTGCGGCGCCGGTGCATCTCGTCGATGGTCGACGACGCCACGTCGAGGAGGCGGTCGGTGGGGACACCGAGCTCACCGGCGAGGGCGACGTCCTTGTGGAGGGTCGGCCACGCCGCCACCGAGAAGGCGTCGGCGCCGATGGCGCGGTGGACGTCGACCGAGCGGTTGGCCGCCGAGCCGTTGGCGAGCACCTCGCCGAGACCGTCAGGGTCGAGGCCGAGTGCCTCACCGAGCGCGAAGGCGTCGAACACGAGACCGGTGATGGCGGTCATCAGGGCGTTGTTCACCAGCTTCGCGGTCTGGGCCGTACCGACCGCCCCGAGGTGCACGACGCGCCCGGCGTAGGTGGCGAACATGGGCGCGCAGCGTGCGACCGGATCGGCGTCGCCCCCGGTCATGACGAGCAGTGCCCCCTCGGCGGCGGTGTCGCCACCGCTCACCGGCGCGTCCACGAGGTGCACGCCCCGCTCGGCCACCCGGTCGGCGAGTCGGCGCACCGCGGCCGGACCGATGGTGGCGTGCACCGCGAGCACCGTGCCGGGCCGGATGTCGGTCATCAGTCCGTCGGGGCCGAACAGCACGTGGTCGGTGGCGTCGGCGTCGTAGAGGCAGAGCCCGATCACGTCGCAGGCGGCACCGAGCGCGGCGGGCGACGCGGCGGTCACGGCGTCGGGGGTGGCGTACCGGTCGAGGACCTCGGCCCGGCGGGCCCACAGCCACGGTCGCAGCCCGGCGCCGATCATCCGCTCGGCCATGGGCGTGCCCTGGTGGCCCAGCCCGATGAACCCCCACGTGGTCACGTCGGCCACGACCCACCCCTTCCGTTGTTTGGGTGATTGTGGGGGCCAGAGGCCCCACAATCACCCAAACAACGGG
>JAFMJM010000302.1 GCA_017853455.1 Acidimicrobiia bacterium
TCCCGCCGAGGAACAACGGGAAGGGCGCACCCGGCACGTTCGACGACACGAGGTCGGCGCCCTTGAACATCGAGCCCATCAGCGCGGTCGCGGCCCGGCGGGGCAGGAGGTTCAACACCGTGGCGAGCTGCTCGGTCATGGCGACGGCAGGTTCGGCCTGCATGGCGCGGGAGCGGTCGTGGAACAGCTCGATCCGCTCGACCGGATCGGCCACCGATGCGGGGACCATCACCCGGGCCGGGGTGAAGTGGTTGCCGCCGAGCCCGCCGCCGTCGCCACGGAGATTGATGGGCATGATCATCCGCAGGTCGGGGACGGGGACCCCGAGCGCGTCGTGGAACCGCCGCAGCGCTCCGAGGACGGTGCCGACGAACACGTCGTTGAGGCTCACCTCGAGCCGACGGGCGACCTGCTTGAGGTCGGCGAGCGGTACGTCGATGCCGAACACCCGCCGCCCGAGGCTCCGGGTGCGCAGCAGGGGGGACTCGGGGGTCGGTGCGGGTGCGAGGAACCGGACGGCCGACACGACCGTCGACGCTCCGAGCGCCAGGGTCCCGACGGCGTCGGCGCGCAGCAGGTCGACGACCCCGCGGGCGATCGGCGGGGCCTTGCGGACCGCGGCGCCCACGACGCCGGCCTGGACGCCGATCCGGTGCCGGGCGACGTCGACCGGCCGGAACTGCGGCAGGGCGCGCGGCGCGGGGTCGGGTCCGGTCGGCGGCGGGACCGCCTCGAGGTCGAGCAGGAGCATCAGCAGGCGGATGCCGCCGACGCCGTCGGTCATGGAGTGGTGGCACTTGAGCACGCAGGCGCTGCGTCCGCCGGGCAGGCCGTCGACCATGGTGTACTCCCACAGCGGACGGTCCTTGTCGAAGGCGCGCATCGCCTGGGTGGCCGCCAGGTCGAACACGACGCGGTCGGTCTCCGGGTCGGGGTTGCCCACCCGGCGCACGTGGTAGTCGAGGTCGAAGTCGGCGTCGTCGGACCAGCCCGGGGTGCCGAACCCGAACGCCGGCTCGACCACCCGCTGGCGCAGGCGCGGGATGAGGCGCACGCCGCGTGCGAACCGGGCCCGGACGGCCTCCCAGTCGGGAACGCCGTCGAGGAACATCACCGCCACGATGGTGGAGCGCAGCAGCGGATCGTCCTCGATCGCCCACATGAGGGCATCGGCGTCGCTCATGAAGCTGCCGAACTCCTCCGGGGTCATGCCCGAAGCGTACGCCGGTCGGCGGGCCCCGTTCTCCGGCTCCGTCGGCCCGGCCCGGGGTGCGGTCAGCGGGGCCGGGTCGTGGTCGCCGGCGACGGGACGCCGGCGGTGCCCCGGGCGGTGGTGACGGTCGTGGCAGGACCCTTGAGGGTGGTCGTGGTGGTCCGCCACGAGGTCAGGTCGAAGGTCTGGTTCATCGCGTCGAGCACCATCTGGGCGACGATGTCACCACCGGCCCGACTGAGGTGCACGCCGTCGGGGGTCCGCACCACCACGCCGTCGAGGTAGTCGGCGTACCCGCCGTCGGGGCCGCGGAACCGCTGGTCGAGGTCGAGGAACACGACCCGTCCGGGCCGCTTGGCCGCCTCCTCCCGGATGATGTCGTTGATCGGCTGGTAGCGGTCGTCGGCGCGGGTGCGGATCGGGGGGACACCGAGCCAGAACAGCACCCGCTTGCCGTCGCCGGTGACCTGGTCCATGATCCCGCCGACCCGGCGCCGGTACTCGGCGACCCACTCGGCGGTGCCGTACTGCGCACCGCCACCCTCGCCGGTGAGGGTCTGGTCGTCGTTGGAACCGATCGTCAGCACCATGGCGTTGGGGTTGTCGGCGGCGACGACGTCCGCGATGTGTTGCGACCAGTTGAAGACCTCGGGGCGGGCGAGTCCGGTCGCGACGTGGCCGTCGACGTCGCCGGCCACGACCTCGACGACCTGGGTGGCGGGCGCGGCGGCGACGAACGACTCCCCGGGGGTGATCGAGAGGGAGTCCCCGCCGACCCAGGTCTTGGCCGGGAAGACCGGGTCGAAGGCCCGCTTCTTCGGCGGCGGTGCGGGCGTCGTGCCGTTGCGGATCTCGGGGTCGGGGAGCGACGCGTCGATGTCGTCGTCACCACTGCGGCCGACCACCGCCTGGATCCCCCTGCGCAGCTCGTCGATCTGGAGGGCGTGACTGACCGCGTACAGCGGCTCGGCCACGATCCGGGCGAGGTCGCGCCGGATCCCGACCGGTTGGCTGTCGGCGGTCTTGCGGATCCCGGCGGCGTTGAGCAGACCGCCGACGAGCGCGGCGACGAGCATGACCACCATGACCTTGCCGGCCGCGAGCGGTCGCCGTCCGGTGGGGCTGCCGGCGCGGGGCCGGGCGGAGGTGGGGGGCGTCGCCACGTCAGAACCGGAAGTAGATGAACGGGGCCACGCCACGCGGGCCGAGGGTGTTGATGACGAGGAGGACGAACCCGATGATCACGCCCATCATCACCGGGGAGAGTCGGGAGAAGGCGGCCATCAGGCGGTTCGTGAAGTCGCGCGGCACGTACTGACCACCGATGCCGACTGCGATGCAGACCACGACGCCGACCGACACGAGCGGCGCAGCGCCGAACCAGTTCGTCGGGTCGACGAGATGGCCGATGAACGACCACGCCCGGGGCAGTGACTCGGACCGGAAGAAGATCCAGGCCAGGCACACGATGTTGAAGGTCGCGACCCGGGCCAGGGTCCGTCGCAGGGCGGTGTCGGTGGGGTCGGGGAGGTTGCGCCGGGTGCGCACCGAGCGCCGCCAGTGCTCCATCGAGAGCACCCCGCCGTGGATGAACCCCCACACGACGAAGGTCCACGCGGCACCGTGCCACAGGCCACCCAGCACGAACGTGATCAGGAGGTTCCGGTAGGTGGCGACGTCGCCGTTGCGGTTGCCGCCGAGCGGGATGTAGAGGTAGTCGCGCAGCCACCGGGACAGCGTCATGTGCCAGCGGCGCCAGAAGTCCTGCAACGACAGGGCGCTGTACGGGCTGTCGAAGTTGAGCGGGAACCGGAAGCCGAGGAGCAGCGCCAGGCCGATCGCCATGTCGGTGTAGCCGCTGAAGTCGGCGTAGATCTGCACGGCGTAGCCCCACACGCCCACGAGCAGCTCGAGCGACGAGTGGCGACCCGGGTTCGCGAACACCTGGTCGACGATGTTCGTCGCGAGGAAGTTCGCGATGACGACCTTCTTGAAGAGTCCGATGAAGATGAGGAAGAACGCGCGGCTCGCGTCGATGCGCCGCGGGTTCTTCG
>JAFMJM010000037.1 GCA_017853455.1 Acidimicrobiia bacterium
GCGCCAGTAGCCGGCGGCGTGGCGGCTGAGGCAGAAGTGGCCGCGCAGGTGGACGGCCATCACGGCGTCCCAGTCGTCGGGGCCCATCGTGGCGAACATCTTGTCGCGCAGGATGCCGGCGTTGTTGACCACGACGTGCAGGTCGCCGAACGTCTCGACGGCCTGCTGCACGAGCGCGGCGGCGGCGTCCCAGTCGGTGCAGGAGTCGGTGTTGGCGACGGCCTCGCCGCCGGCGGCGACGATCTCGTCGACCACCTGCTGTGCGGGGGCACGGTCGGCACCGGTGCCCCGGGTGTCGCCGCCCAGGTCGTTGACCACCACCTTGGCGCCCTCGGCGGCGAGCAGCAGGGCGTGCTCCCGGCCGAGGCCCCGTCCGGCTCCGGTGACGATGGCCACGCGTCCGTCGAGTGCTCCCACGTCGGTCTCCTCCGGTCGGGGGCGCCGACGCGCCCGCTGGACGGGGAACTGTATGCGGACGCCGCGGGAGTGGGGCCGCCTCAGCGGTCGGGCGGGTGGCGGTCGGCCCAGGGCCGGGCCGACTCGAGCTGGGCGGCCAGGCGGAACAGGACGTCCTCACGCCCGTACGCCGCGACGAACTGCACGCCGACCGGCAGTCCGTCGGCCGACCAGTGGAGCGGGAGCGACACGGCCGGCTGCCCGGTCAGGTTGAAGGGCATCGTGAACGAGGTGAGCGGACCGAGCACCGCGCCGGCGGTGGCCGGGTCGGCGTCGGGGCCGATCACGCCGAGCCGGGGCGGCAGCGTTCCGAGCTGCGGGGTGACGAGCACGTCGAAGCCACCCGCCCACCAGTCGGCCATGCCGCGGGAGAAGTCGTTCGCCCGCTCGAGCGCTGCGAGATAGGTGGCGGCGCTGACCCGCCGACCGGCCTCGGCCATGCCGCGGTTCCAGGGCTCGAGCTCGTCGGGGCTGATCTCCCGGCCGAGCCGGGCGCTCCAGCGGTCGAGGTCGCGGGCGACGAACACGGCGAACGTGCCCGCGATGGCGTCGTCGTGCGCGGGGTCGTCGAGCGCGGGCATTCCGACCTCCTCGACGTCGTGCCCGAGCTCCTCGAGCAGACGCGCGGTGGCGTGCACGGCGGCCACGCACTCGGGGTGCGCGTCGTCGTCGCGGCGGCGCAGACGGGTGCGGAACCCGATCCGGAGCCGTCCGGGGGCGGCGCCCACCTCGGCGGCGAACGGTCGGCCGGGCGGAGCGGCCGAGTACGGATCGCCGGGAGCGGCACCGGCGACGGCGTCGAGGACGGCCGCGCAGTCGCGCACGCTGCGGGTCAGCACGTGCTCGTGGGTGGTCAGGGCCCAGTACTCCCCGAAGTCGGGGCCGAGCGACGACCGCGCCCGGGTCGGCTTGAGGCCGACCAGACCACACGCGCTGGCCGGGATCCGGATCGACCCACCCATGTCGTTGCCGTGCGCGACGGCCACCATGCCGACGGCGACCGCCGCGCCCGAACCGCCGCTCGACCCGCCGGGGGAGTGGTCGGGGTTCCACGGGTTGCGGGTGGGCCCGTACGCCAGGGGCTCGGTGGTGGCGGAGGTCGCGAGCTCGGGCAGGTTGGTCTTGCCGAGGATCGCGAAGCCGGCGGCCCGGAAGCGGCGCACGATCTCGGTGTCGTGGTCGGACGTCCAGCCGGCGTCGCGCAGCACGCGCATCCCGCAGTGGTAGGGGTCACCGGCCGACTGGGCGACGCAGTCCTTCAGCAGGAACGGGACCCCGGGGAACGGCGCGTCCGGATCGGGGGCGGCGGCCGCGGCGCGGGCACCGTCGAAGAGTGGGGTGACGACCGCGTTGAGCGCGGGGTTCAGGGCCTCGACGCGCGCGACCGCGGCGTCGACCAACTCGGCCGGGGTGACCTCGCCGGTGCGAACCAGGTCGGCCTGGGCGGTGGCGTCGAGCCAGCGGAGCTCGTCGGGGTGGATGGCCATGCGGTCATTGTGACCGCGGGGTCAGCCGGCGTTGCGGAAGGCGCGCGAGAGCAGGGGGCTGGTCGGCAGGGGGGTGGGCTCGACCGCCTGGCCGGGCAGCGACGGGTGGTGCACGACCGACGACCGGGCCGCCGCCGGGGCGCCCGGGACCACGGGTGCGGTGCCGACCACGGTCGCCGGGGTGGGTGCCGGCGCCGCCACGACCGGTTCGGGGCGCGGCTCGGCGAACGGCAGGGTCTGCACGATCGGGGGCTGGGGCGCGACCCGGAGGTCGTGGACCTCCCAGTTTCGGGGTGGTCCGAACCGCTCGACGTGGCGTCGGCACAGGTCGCCGGCGGAGTAGGCCGCGGCCTCGGCCAGCGGTGCGATCCACACGATGCGGCGCAGCCCGTCGAACGTCAGCGTGGCCGTGGCCGGGGCACTGCATCCGAGGCGCGCGCACGAGCGGGACATAGCGTCGACGGTACCGCGCGGCGACGGGGTGACGGCGGCACGGGGCCGGCGGGGCAGGGACGTCGGAGGAGGCACCGTGGATCTGGACGAGTTGGTGGCCCGCGAGGAGATCCGCGACCTGTGCGTGCGCTACGCCCATGCCGCCGACCGTGGTCACTTCGGCGAGTTGGCCGACCTGTTCGCCGACGACGGCGTCTTCGACATGGGCACCCAGGCGCCGGTGGTCGGTCGCCCGGCGATCGTGGCCGCGCTCGGAGGTGTCGGTGCCGACCTGCGGGCCGGCACCGCGGTCCCGACGATCCGCCACCACGTGAGCAGCATCTCGATCGTGGTCGACGGTCCCGACGCCGCCCGGGCCTGGTCGTACTACCTCGCCGTCACCGAGCACGGCCCCGACCACTGGGGCCGCTACGCCGACCGGCTGGTCCGCGAGCGTGGGGTCTGGCGCTTCGCCCACCGGCGGGTCCGGACCGACGGTGCGGCCCCCGGATCGTGGGCCGAGGGGCGGCTCGGCGGACTGCGCGAAACGGACTGATCGGACCAGCCGTTTCACAACGCCGGGACAAACCTGGGGTGAGAACGGCTGAGAACGGGCGGAGACGGTCGCAGCGGTGCGCGATCCGCGTCAGAGGGCGCCGTTAGCGTCTTCCCCGGAATTGCACCGGTGTCATTCCACCGATGCCGCGATTCCCTCTCCCCCGCCCTGGGTGCCGCGCGCCCGGAGCCCGTCCCGTCCCCGTCCCGTATCCGTCCCGTGTCCGATCCCCGAACCGACCAGGAGACCACCGTGCAGCGATTCCTCGAACGCCACGCCCCGGTCCTGTTCGTCGCGGTCCTGGCCGTGGCAGCCGTCGTCCCGACGTTCCTGCCCGGCACGGCCGAGGCCGACAGCGACCGGCTCGACCACCTTCATCCGGAGCGGCCGGTCGCCGCACCTGGCCCCACGGCCCCCGTCCGGCTCGACCGAGCCGGCCTGGAGGCCCGACTCGGCGACGCCTACGCCCGGCTGGCGTTCCTGAGGTCACTTCCCGGGGACCCCGGACCCGCGCCGTCCCCCAGCCCGGCCCGTCCGGTCTCCTCGACCGGAGCCACCGCCGACTCCGGCGCCGGGCCCGGCGTCTCCCCCACCGCGGGTGCCTGCCAGGGTGAGGTGGACTGCTTCCTCGCGTGCACCCGGGCCCACGAGTCCGACGGCGCCGGTGGCTACGCCGCCGTCGGCGGTGGCGGCGCCTACCGGGGCGCTTACCAGTTCTCCCAGCGCACCTGGGACGCCGCGGTCGCCGGCGCCGGCTGGGCCGAATACGTCGGCACGCCCGCCGACGCGGCACCACCCGAGATCCAGGACGCCGCCGCCGCCCACCTCTACTCGGTGTCCGGCAGCGCACCCTGGGGTGGCCGCTGCTGACCGTCCGGGCCGGCGGAGGGGCCGTCTAGCGTGGGTGCGTGACCGCACCGGCCCCTTCGCCCGACCTGGCCCTGGGCGCGTTCAGCGACCACGGCCCGTGGGTCGTCGAGCCCGAGCACCTGGTCTGGCTCCGGGGCCTGCCCCGCGTGCGGGCCCGGACCCAGGCCGAGGTGCCGCGCCTGCTCGCCCGGCGCCGGATCCCGCCGCTGGGTCGCTTCGTCCGGGTCGTCTCGGCGATCGCCACGGCGCTCGTCCCCTGGTACCTGCACGAGCGCGGCCGGCCCGGCTCGCGCGAGGGCATCGCCCGGCGCCTGCGCAATGCGTTCGAGGGACTCGGCTCGACCTTCGTCAAGCTCGGTCAGATCATCTCGGCCTTCGAAGGACTGTTCCCCGACGAACTCGTCGACGAGTTCAAGCGCCTGCGTGACCAGGTCCCGGCCGAGCCGTTCCCGGTGGTCCGCGAGGTGGTGGAGCGCGAGCTCGGGCGACCGCTCGACACCGTGTTCGCCGAATTCTCCGAGACGCCGATCGCCGCCGCCTCGATCGCCCAGGTGCACGCCGCCCGGCTGCTCACCGGCGAGGAGGTCGTCGTCAAGGTCCAGCGGCCCCGCGTCGCCGAACTCGTGCGCGCCGACCTGCGGGCGCTGTCGTGGTTGGCCCCGCTGCTCGTGGGGCGGATCCCGATCGCAGCGCTCGCCAACCCGCCGGCCCTGGTCGAGTTGTTCGCCGAGCAGATCGTCGAGGAGCTCGACTTCCGGCTCGAGGCCGAGAACATGCTCGACCTCGCCCGCGTCTTCGCCGTCACCGACCAGCGGACGATGGTCGTCCCGCGACCGCACCCCTACTGGGTCACCCGCCGCGTGCTGGTGATGGAGCGCATGCACGGCTTCGCCTTCGACGACGTGGCGTCGATGCACGACGCCGGGCTCGACACCGACGCCATCCTCCGGGCCGGCCTGATCGCGTGCCTCGAGGGTGCGTTGATCCACGGCGTGTTCCACGGCGACCTCCACGGCGGCAACCTCGTCGTGCAGGCCGACGGCCGCACCGTGCTGTTCGACTTCGGGATCACCGGGCGCCTGGTCGAGCGGCAACGCCTGGCGTTCCTGCGCCTCCTCGTCACCGGGACCGCCGGCGACACCCGCGGCCAGCTCTCGGCGTTGCGTGACCTCGGTGCGTTCCCGCCCGACACCGACCTCGACGCCGTGTACCGCGACCTCGAGCTCGATCGGCCGATCGAGGACCCGACGGGGATGTCGGCCGACGAGCTCGTCGCCGAGATGCAGGGCCTGGTCAAGAAGCTGCTGTCCTACGGCGCGCGCGCCCCGAAGGACCTCATGCTGTTCGTCAAGAACCTGATGTTCCTCAATGCCGCGACGGCCACGCTCGCCCCCGACCTCGACCTCCTCGCCGAGATCACCCACGTGCACCAGTACTTCCTCACGCAGCACGGGGAGCGCCTCGTGCGCGACCTGGGCCTCGACCCGGCGGCGGCGGAGGTCGACGTCGACGCGGTGAAGGCGTCGATGCTCGTCCCGGCCGAGGTCGAGCGCGTGACGTTCCGCGAGCTCCAGGAGCGACGGCAGACGATCCTGCGGCGGATGGGGGAGGGGCGACCGACCCCGTCCCGGCGGCGGACCCGCCGCTAGGCGACGATGGCCGCCGAGACCTTCGACGCGCCGGTCCGGACTGCGTACGCGGCGAACCTCTCGCGGCGCCGCATCGTCCTGACCATGGTCGCCGCGATGAGCGGCATGTTCCTGGCCAGCCTCGACGCCACCATCGTGTCGACGGCGATGCCCACCATCGTCGGCCAGCTCCGCGGGATCGACAGCTACGCGTGGGTGTTCTCGGGATACCTCCTCGCCGAGATCGCGACCATCCCGCTGTGGGGTCGACTCGCCGACATGTACGGCCGGAAGCGCACCTTCATGGTGGGCATGGCCGTCTTCCTGATCGGCTCGGCGTTCAGCGGGTTCGCCGGCTCGATGACGATGCTGGTGGCCTTCCGGGCCCTGCAGGGGCTCGGGGCCGGGTGCCTGCTCCCGGTCGCCCAGACCATCACCGCCGACCTGTTCACCCTCGAGCAGCGGGCGAAGGTCTCGGCGCTCTACTCGGCGATGTTCGCGGTCTCCGCCATCATCGGCCCGCTCATCGGCGGGTTCATCACCGACCACTTCTCGTGGCGGTGGGTCTTCTTCGTCAACCTCCCGGTCGGCGTCACCGCGATCGTGCTGGTCGCGGTGGCCATGGTCGAGCCGATCCGGCAACGGGTCACCCACCGCCTCGACTGGGCGGGCATCGCGCTCCTGCTGGGCTGGACCGGCAGCCTCGTGTTCGCCCTGGAGTCGGGTGGCCGGCAGTTCACGTGGGGCTCCCCCGTGGTCGTCGGCGCCTTCGTGGCGAGTGGCGTGCTGCTGGCGCTGTTCGTGCTGGTCGAGCTCAACGCGCCCGAACCGATCCTGCCGTTCTCGCTGTTCTCCATCCCGATGCTGCGGGCCGCCACGGTCCTGGTCGCGGTCGTGGGGGTCGCCATGTTCGCCATGACGACGTTCCTCCCCTTGTTCGCCCGGGTGGTCATCGGCACCTCGGCCACCGGCGCGGGTCAGGTGCTGACCCCGATGATGCTGGCGATGATGCTGGCGTCGGCCGTGGGCGTGCGGGCCCTGCTGCGCCTCGGGTACCGGACGGTCTGCGCGGCGGGCTTCGTGATCGGCGGGGTCGGGGTGTTCTCGCTGACGCGCCTCACGGTCGACGCGACCCGCTTCGACGTCAGCCTGGCGATGGTGTTCGTGGGTGCCGGGATGGGACTGGTGTTCATCGGCACGTCGCTCGCGACCCAGTCGTCGGTCGACCTGCCCCGGATGGGCTCGGCCACCGGCCTCAACAACTTCAGCCGGCAGATCGGTGGTGCGGTGGGGGTCGCGGTGGCCTCGGCGGTCATGGCCGGCGGGCTGGCGAGCCGACTCGCGGCGGCGTTCCCGGGCCAGGACATCGACACCTCGCGCCTGCTGTCGCCGGCCGCGGGTGACCGGACCGTCCCGCCCGAGGTCCGGGACGTCGTGCGGAGCGCCTTCGCCGGTGCGCTCCACTCGGTGTTCGTCATGACGCTCGTCGTGGTGATCGTGGGTGGCCTCGCGGTGGTGCTCATGCCGCGCGGGAGCGCCACGGCGTTGCGCGACGCCGCCCAGGAGGGGTTCGCCGAGGAGATCGCCGAGCACCCGGAGGAGGTGGAGGAGTACGGGCTGACCGGCACGACCGCCGACGTCGACCCCGACCCCGGGCGATCGGGTGACGCCGCAGCCCCCGCTCCGGAAGGCGGCGTGGATAGGGTCTCGCCATGACCGCAGCCGTCGCCCCCGAATCCGCCGCCCCGCCGGCCTCGCCCCCGAAGCCGGCCCGCCACCGGTTCCGGAGCGTGGTGGCCTGGATCCTGGTCGTGGTGGCGTCGCTGCTGGTGCCGCTGTCGATCGTCGCCGGGTGGGTCCACCGCGACATCGTGAGCGAGCAGGGCTACGTGAACACCGTCGCGCCGCTCGCCCGTCAGTCCGCCGTGACCGACGCCATCGCCAACCGGGTCGTCGAGGTGCTGTTCTCGAAGGCGAAGGTCGAGAACCGGGTGACCGACCTCCTCCCCGACTTCCTCGACCCCCTGGGCCGGGCCCTGACGTCGTCGGTCGAGGGCCTCGCCCAGAAGCAGGTCGGCGACATCCTGGCGTCGAGCGAGTTCGAGCAGATCTGGACCGAGGCCAACCGGGCCGCCCACACCGAGGTCGTCCGGTTGTTCACCGGTCGCGGCAAGGTCGTCAAGACCCAGGGTGACGCCGTGGTGGTCGACTTCGGCGCCTTGGCCAACGACGTGCGCCAGCGTCTCGTGAAGAAGGGCGTCACCGTCCTCAAACTGGTGAAGGTCCCGCCCGGCGTGGCCACCATCACGCTCGTCCAGTCGCCGGCGATCGAGCGGGCCCAGCCGGCCTTCGCGCTCCTCGACGACGTCTCGACGGTGCTGCCGTTCGTGACGCTCGGCCTGTTCGTGCTGGCGGTCGTCGTGTCGCCGCGCCGGCGCCGGATGGTCGTGGTCGGCGGCGTCGGGTGTGCGCTGATGTGCGCCGTCTTCCTGGTGGGCCTGAGCGTCGCCCGCGAGTTCTACCTGACCGCGACCTCCAACGCGGACCTGAACCAGCCCGCCGCCGAAGCGGTCTACGACACGCTCACCCGTGCCCTCCCCGACTACGCCTGGGCGTTCGTCGGGGTCGGGGTGGTGGCGGCGGTCGTGGCCTTCGTGTCGGACCCGGCCCGCCTGGCCCGGCTGACCCGGCTGGTGCGCGGCGACCGCGTGGCGCGCTCGACCGGGCTCGCGGCCTGGGTCGACGCCAACCGGGTGATCGTCCGGATCGCGATCGTGGCCGTCGCGGCCCTCGTGCTGGCGGTCCGGTCGACGACGACGGTGCTGGCGCTCGTCGTGATCCTCGGCGTCATGGTCGTTGCGCTCGGGATCGTGAGCGCGCTCGTGCGCATCGCCCGTGAGGCGCCACCGGCGGACGGAACCGGGGCCGATGCCGTGACCGTCGGGGCCGTCCCGGCCGCCGCCGACGCGTCCGACCCGGCCGACGCGTCCGAACCGGCGGCTCCGGCGTCCGACGCCACGACCGACCCGTCCTGAGTCCCACCCCTACGATCGGCGGCGTGCTCGCCGCCATCCCCAGCCCGTCCGACGGTGTGATCCACCTCGGGGGGCTGTCGTTGCACGTCTACGGGATCCTGCTCGCCCTCGGTGTGGTCGTGGCGATCCGGGTGACCATGGTGCGGGTCGAGCGCCGGGGGACCCCGCCCGGTGCGGTGCTCGACGGCGCCCTCGTCGTGGTGGTGGGGGGCGTGATCGGCGCCCGGCTGTACCACGTGATCACCGACTACCAGCGGTTCACCCGCGGCCGGTGGTGGGAGGCCTTCGCGATCTGGAAGGGCGGCCTGTCGATCTGGGGTGCGGTGATCGGTGGGGGCGTCGGCCTGTTCTTCGCGTGCCGGCGTCGGCACGCCAGCGCCCTGGGCGTCGCCGACTGCGTCGTGCCGGGGCTGTTCCTGGCCCAGGCGATCGGCCGGTGGGGAAACTGGTTCAACCAGGAGCTGTTCGGACGCCCGACGTCGCTGCCGTGGGGGCTCGAGATCGCCCCGGCCCACCGACCGGCGGCGTACGCGGACTTCGCCACGTTCCACCCGACGTTCCTCTACGAGTCGATCTACTGCCTGCTCGGTGCGGTGGCCCTGTTCACCCTCGACGCGCGGCTGCGGTTGCGGCGGGGTCAGCTCACGGCGCTCTACGTGATCATCTACACGTTCGGCCGGTTCTTCTTCGAGAACCTCCGGGTCGACGACGCCCACGAGATCCTGGGGCTGCGGGTCAACGCCTGGGTCAGCGTGCTGGGCTTCGGGGGTGGCCTGGTCTGGTTCTGGTGGCTGGGCCGCCACGGGGAGGACGGGCGGGCGCCCCTGATCCGGGAGCCGGGGTCGACCACCGGGGCCGACGCCGTAGGCTGACGGCCCCCGAACCCCGCAGGAGCGCCCCAGTGACCGTCACCCCGGCCCTCACGAAGGCGGCGGCCCGCGCCGTCGACGTCACCAAGGTCTACGGCTCCGGCGACACCGCCGTGCACGCCCTCGCCGGGGTCAGCGTCGAGTTCGAGCGCGGGCGCTTCGCCGCGATCATGGGGCCGTCGGGGTCGGGCAAGTCGACGCTCCTGCACTGTCTCGCCGGCCTCGACCGGGTGACGACGGGTCGGATCTGGCTGGGGGACGACCTCGTCGACAGCGACGACGGCAAGGAGCGTCCGAGCGAGAAGACGTTGACCCTGCTGCGGCGCGACAAGATCGGGTTCGTCTTCCAGTCGTTCAACCTGGTGCCCACCCTCACCGCCGCCGAGAACATGACGCTGCCGCTGTCGCTCGCCGGTCGGACCCCCGACCCGGCCTGGTTCGACGAGGTGGTGCGCACGGTCGGCCTCCAGGACCGCCTCGGTCACCGGCCCAACGAGCTCTCCGGCGGTCAGCAGCAGCGGGTGGCGGTCGCCCGGGCCCTCCTGAGCCGACCCGAGGTGATCTTCGCCGACGAGCCGACGGGCAACCTCGACTCCAAGTCCGGGACCGAGATCCTCGAGTTCATGCGCCACGCCGTGAGCACGCTCGGGCAGACGATCGTGATGGTGACCCACGATCCCGGCGCCGCGTCGTACGCCGATCGGGTGGTGTTCCTGGCCGACGGCCGCATCGTCTCCGAGCTCCTCGACCCGACCGTCGACGGGATCATGGAGCGCATGAAGCGCCTCGGCGACTGACGCGGTCCGCGACATGTGGCGCATCACCCTCCGCGGGCTGGCGGCGAAGAAGTTCCGCCTGGTCCTGACGTCGATCTCGATCGTGCTCGGCGTGGCGTTCATGGCCGGCACGTTCGTGCTCACCGACACGATCGGTGGCGTGTTCGACGGTCTGTTCGCCAACACCACCAAGGGCGTCGACGCCGTCGTCCGCGGTCGCCAGCCGTACAAGGCCGCCGGACCGGGCGCCAACCAGGAGGAGACCCGGCCGCCGGTCCCCGACTCGGTCGTCGAGGTGGTCCGCGGCGTGCGCGGCGTCGACCGGGCCGCGGGGAACCTCCTCGGCTACGCCCTGGTCATCGGACGCGACGGCAAGGCGATCGGCAGTCAGGCACCCACGTTCGGCCTGGCGTGGTACCCCCCGCGCGAGGCGGTCAACGAGTCGCTCACCCTCGTGACGGGCCGACAGGCCCGGGCGCCCGACGAGGTGACGCTCGACGTCAAGACCTTCGAGGCCGGCGGCTTCCGGATCGGCGACCCGGTGCGGATCTCGTTCCTCACCGTGGAGCCGCGCGAGTTCACCGTCACCGGCACCTTCCTGTTCGGCGGCAAGAAGGAGGGGCTGGCGGGGGCCACGCTCGCCGCCTTCACCCCCACCACCGCCCAGGAGGTCATGAACCGGGTCGGTCAGTGGGACCTGATCGAGGCGCGTGAGGACACCGGCGTCACCCAGGACGAGCTGGCCGCCCGGATCCGCTCGACCCTGCGGGCCGACGGCTCGGCCGGTCGCTACGAGGTCCTGACCGGCGAGCAGCTGGCCAAGGAGCAGGCCGACCAGATCCAGCAGAACCTCTCGTTCTTCAACACGTTCCTGCTGATCTTCGCCCTGGTCGCCCTCTTCGTCGGTGCGTTCGTGATCTACAACACGTTCTCGATCACGGTCGCCCAGCGCATCCGGGAGATCGGCCTGCTGCGGGCGCTCGGCGCGACCTCGAAGCAGGTCAACCGCTCCATCGTGGCCGAGGCCGGGGTGGTCGGCCTCCTCTCGTCGGTGCTCGGCATCGGTCTCGGGATCGCGTTGGTCCCCGGTCTCATGGCGCTCTTCTCGGCGGTCGGTGCGTCGCTGCCGAAGGGGAATCTCGTCGTCGCCCCCCGAACGATCGTGGTGTCGTTCCTGGTCGGCATCGTCGTGACCCTCGTCTCGTCGATCGCGCCGGCCCGGCGGGCCGCCCGGGTCCCACCGATCGCGGCGCTGCGCGACCAGGCGCTCGACGCCGCGACGACCCGCCGCCGGTACACCTGGGGCACCGTGCTCTGGCTCGTCGGGGCCGGCCTCATCCTGATCGCGCTCTTCGGTGGGCTCTCGAGCGGGGTCGGGCAGATCGTCGGACTGGGCGCGTTCCTCGCCTTCATCGGGGTCGCGATGCTGAGCCCGCTGCTGGCCCGACCCGCGGCGACCGTCCTGACCTGGCCCATGCGTCGCCTCGGGCGCTTCACCGCGCGACTCGCCAAGGAGAACGCCGAGCGCAGTCCCCGCCGCACGGCGTCGACCGCCTCGGCCCTCATGATCGGCCTGACCCTGGTGTCGGCGGTGGCGGTGCTGGCCGCATCGTTCAAGACGACGTTCGCGTCGACCATCCAGACCCAGTCGTCGGCCGACTTCGTGCTGTCACCCAGCAACTTCTCGCCGTTCCCGACCACCGCCGCCCAGCGGGTCCGGGCGGCGTTCCCCGACGCACTCGTCACGGAATACCGACTGGGTTCGGTCGAGATCGACGGCACGGGTCAGTCGGTGCTGGGCGCCTCGCCGAACCTGCCGAAGCTGATCGACATCGGGTTGCGCCCGGGGGCCGACCGGGCGGGGTTCCGCGACGGTGGGCTCTACGTGAGGGACAAGGAGGCCACCACCCGGGGCTGGAAGGTCGGCGACGAGGTGGCGGTGACCTTCCCCGACGGGCCTGCGACCCTCACCGTGCAGGGCATCTACGACACGGAGCTCCCCCCGCCCTGGGACCTGCCGATCGTGATGTCGCTGGCCGACTGGGACCGCTTCCCCGTGCAGCAGGACGTCCAGGTCGGGATCCGCCTCGCCCCCGGCACCGACCAGGCTGCGGCGGCACGGGTCATCAAGCGGATCGCCCGCGACATCGGCGGGATCGAGGCCGACAACAAGGCCGACTACATCGCCAAGCGCCTCCAGCAGTTCGACCAGATCCTCAACCTGGTCTACGTGCTCCTCCTGCTCGCCGTCGTGATCGCCCTGGTCGGGATCGTCAACACCCTGGCCCTGTCGGTCTACGAGCGGACCCGCGAGATCGGACTCCTGCGGGCGGTCGGCATGAGCCGGTCCCAGCTCCGGCGCATGATCCGCGACGAGGCGCTGATCGTCTCGGCGTTCGGCGCGCTGCTCGGCGTGGTGATCGGCGTGACCTTCGCCGGCCTCGTCGTGGCGGCGTTGGCGAGCGAGGGCATCGCGTTCTCGGTGCCGGTCGGCCAGCTGGTGGTGTTCGTCGTGCTGGCCGTCGGGGCCGGGCTGATCGCCGGCATCCCGCCGGCCCGGCGGGCGGCGCGGCTCGACGTGCTGTCGGCCATCACGACCGAGTAGCGACATCCGACCCGGGAGGGAACCGTGGAGTTCGAGACGATCACCCTGGAGCGTCGTGACGGCGTGGCGCACCTCACCCTGAACCGGCCCGAGGCGCAGAACGCCCTGACGCTCCAGATGGGGCAGGACCTCCTGGCGGCGGCCACGAGCCTGGCCGACGATCCCTCGGTGCGGGCCGTGCTCATCACCGGTACGGGCGCGCGGTTCTGCGCCGGCGGCGACGTCAAGGGCTTCGCCGAGGAGGGCGAGCGGGCCGGCCACCTGATCCGCGAGATCACCGTCCCGCTCCACGCCGCCGTGTCGCAGCTGACCCGCCTCGACGCCCCCGTGGTCGCCGCCGTGCACGGCAGCGCCGCCGGCGCGGGCATGGGCCTGGTGCTCGCCGCCGACCTGGTGGTGGCCGGCGAGTCGACGAAGTTCGTGATGGCCTACACCGCCATCGGGCTCTCACCCGACGGCTCCTCGTCGTGGTACCTGCCCCGGGTCGTGGGGCTGCACCGGGCGCTCGAGCTCGGGCTCACCAACCGGGCCCTCTCCGCCGCCGAGGCGCTCGACTGGGGCATCGTCAACCGGGTGGTTCCCGACGACGAGGTGGCGTCGGCGGGTGCGGCGTTGGCCGGGCAACTGGCCGCCGGTCCCACCGGTGCGTTCGGCGCCGTCAAGCGCCTGATGCACGGTGCGTTCGACCGACCCCTCGACGCGCAGTTGGCGCGCGAGTCCGAGGAGATGGCGCGAGCCGGGGCGTCGGCCGACGGCGTCGAGGGCGTGCGGGCCTTCGTCGAGAAGCGGCCGCCGGAGTTCGGCGGTCGCTGAGGCCCGTCGGGTCGACCGGACCCGGTTCTGGCGTCGTCAGACGATTCGCGAGTCCTGGTCGCCCCAATAGCGGTCGCGCAGGAGCCGCTTGTAGAGCTTGCCCGTGGGCTGTCGGGGGAGCTCGGCCTCGAAGTCGACGCTGACCGGGCACTTGTAGTGCGCCAGGTGGTCGCGGCAGAACGCGATGAGGTCGGCCGCGAGCTCGGGTCCGGCGTCGGACCACTCGATCGGCTGCACGACCGCCTTGACCTCCTCGCCCATCTCGGTGTTCGGCACGCCGAACACCGCGGCGTCCATCACCTTCGGGTGGGTGATGAGCAGATTCTCGGCCTCCTGGGGGTAGATGTTCACCCCGCCGGAGATGATCATGAAGTCGCGTCGGTCGGTGAGGTACAGGTAGCCGTCGCCGTCGAGGCGACCCATGTCACCCACGGTGCTCCAACCGTCGCGGTTGTGGGCCGACCGCGTCTTCTCGGGGTCCTTGTGGTACTCGAACTGCATCGACCGCTCGCCCGGCTCGAACCACACGACGCCGCTCTCGCCGACCGGGAGCTCGGTGCCGTCCTCGTCGAGGATGTGCACCGCGCCGGTGAGACACCGGCCGACCGACCCGGGGTGGGCCAGCCACTCGGGTGAGGTGATCATCGTCGAGCCCCCGCCCTCGGTGGCGGCGTAGTACTCCATGATGATCGGGCCCCACCACTCGATCATCTGCTGCTTCACCGGCACCGGGCACGGTGCCGCCGCGTGGATGACCAACTGCTGCGAAGACACGTCGTAGCGCTCCCGGACTGCGGCAGGGAGCTTGAGCATCCGGACGAACATCGTGGGGACCCACTGGCTGACGGTCACCCGGTACGTCTCGATCGCGGCGAGCGCGGCCTCGGGGTCGAACCGCTCGAGCAC
>JAFMJM010000303.1 GCA_017853455.1 Acidimicrobiia bacterium
CGGTCGGTCGGCACCACGACCATGTAGTTGGGGGTCACCCGGTAGGGGCCGGCGGCCCCCTCGACGGTCCAGTTGGGGAACCACGACTCCCGGACCAGCACCGGACGGCCCGGGGTGTCGACGTGGAAGGAGATCGTGTCGCGGGTCCGGCGGACCCGGCTGACCCTGGTCGGGACGACCGGCGTGCGGGCCAGTCCCAGCGCCCGCCACCCCGGCGCGTGCGACCAGGTCGGCGGGCCGTCGGCGGCGACCGGCGTGCCGAGCTGGTCGGGGAACCACCACCACGGCGCGGCGATCTCCTGCTCCCAGCCCTCCGGTCCTGGATCGACGCCGGTGGCGACCACCGGCTCGTGGGCCAGGCCCTCGGCCAGACGCGCGTCGGCCACCTCGTAGATGCTCCAGCCGAGCGGCGCCACGCCGTCGCGGTCGGGAGACGTGGCCACCAGCGTCAGACGCGGGTCGGCGGACGCCTTGGCGATGGTCGAGCCGTTGCGCGCCAGGAAGTACCGCACCCCCATCTGCTGGAGGTACGTCACCCCGAGGGAGAAGTTGGTCTGGTCGTGGTAGGGGATGCCCCGCACCGGATTGGAGGCCAGCCCCGGGGCCACCAGCGCCGCGATGGCCTCGAACGTGTAGGGCGTCGTCGACGAGGCCTCGTAGTAGAGGCCCTCCATCGAGCCGATGCGCCCGTCGGTCCAGTACGGGATGAGCATCAGCGCGTCGGGGGTGCCGTACTTGTCGAGGTCGGACCCACCCTCCCACAGGGCCCGCCCGGGCGGGAGCCCGGCCAGGACCTGCATGAGCCGGTGGTACTCGGGCCACTGCTTCGAGATGGCGACCGTGGTGTCGTAGTTGCACAGGCGGGCCGCGGTCGTCGGGGAGGTCGCACCGGCGCCCGGGACCGCGGCCGGGTCGATCCCGGCGCCGGATCCGCCGTCGAGGACGGCGGCGGTCGACGCGATCGTCGACGCCGAGCCGGCCGCGCCGGTGCAGGGCGCCGGGTAGGTGCCGGTCACCTCGTCGGTGGTGTTCTCGTACCCGGAGAAGTTCCACTTGGCCCAGTAGGGCAGGAACCCCTTCTGGTGGTCGATCCCCACCAGCGCCCCGACCGCCAGGGCGACCGTCAGGGCGACGGTGACCGCGAGCCCGATCGCCGGCGCCAGGACCGGCTCGCGGGGCGACGTCGGCCCGTCCGGACCGGCCGGGCTCGACGCCTGCGCCAGCGCCGCCATCGTGGGGTCGTCGGGGGCCTCCTCGGGGACCGACACCGGCGCGGCGGGCCCGGGAGCGTCCGTCGGAACGCCCGCGCCCTCGAGCGAACGGGGGTCGACCCAGTCACGGGCCTCCTCGTTCCAGACCATTCGGCCCGGGAAGTGCGCCTCGGTGCCCCCGACGTCGGTGGTGAGTGCCGCGCGCATCGCCACGAGCCCCGCCGTGGGCTCCGCCGTCGGCACGCCGTCGTCGTCTCCGGGCGCCGACGCGGCTTCGTCGGTCGGCGCCCGGCCGCGCACCACCCGGACGACCAGCCAGCCCGCGGCCCGCACCACCTCGGCGACGCCGATGGCCATGAGCAGGTGGACCGAGATGTACCAGAACGACAGCACCCGCAGGTTCCAGACGTGGCTGCCGAGGTCGGTCCAGAACCGGAACGCGAGGCCGGTCATCGCCGCGAGCGTCATCACCACGAACGTCGACCGGTGCAGGAACGCGACGCCGGCCACCACCGCGATGGCGATCAGCACGTACGCACCCCACCGGTACGGCTCCCAGTGGGCGTAGTCGAAGAAGTACTTCGGGAACAGGTAGTCGGTGAAGCGCTGACCGTCGGCGGCGTCGAGCCCGAGGGGGCCGTAGCGCATGTTGGTCGTGTAGCGCATCGTCGCCCCGAGCGGGAACAGCCACACGCCCACCAGCAGCACCCCGACCGTGCCGATCGCGAGCATGCGCGTCGTGGAGCGGATCGGCTCGGAGAAGATCCACACCGCGAGGGCACCGAGGAACGCGAAGATCCCCACGACCAGGTGGCTGGTCAGGCAGGCGGCCAGCAGCACCGCGGGGAGCCAGAGGTGGGCCCGGGTCCGCAACGACCACGCCAACGCTCCCAGGAAGAACAGGGCGAACGCGATCGCGAGGGTGAACGAGAACTCGCCGGCCAGGGTGCTGGCGAGGTTGCCGCCCATGATCCGCTGGTTGAACGCGATCGTCTTGGCGGTCTCGGTCGTTCCGGGGTCGCCGGTGAAGAAGAGGAAGGCGGTGCAGGCCACCGCCATGGCGGCCGACACCGGCTCCGGCGCCTGGAGGCCCCGCCCGAAGCACCACGCCGCGATCGGCACCAGGACGGCCCCGAGGCAGACCACGATCTTGAACGCCACGCCGTAGTGGAGGAACGTCGACAGCCCGACGATCAGCAGCGCCGGGACCGGGAAGTAGTACTGACCCGCCGGGAAGCCGTTGTAGAAGTCGGGGCTCCACCCGGTGAGGTGGAACGGGAGCAGGTGATCGCGCAGGTAGGCGGGCCACCAGACGTGGGCTCCGAGGTCACCCCCGTTCGGGGTGGTGTGCATGAAGACGTACTTCGGCTGGAGCTGGATCGCGACGTAGACGCAGCACGCGACGGCGATCGCCAGTCCCACCCAGACGTCGAGACCGAGCCACCAGGGGCGGGCGTCCGCCGACCGGCGCGGCCGCGACCGCCGATCGGCGTCGGCACCTCCCGAGCGGCCGGAGCGCCCCGGACCACCGCCCCAGAAGCGCTCGTCGGTCGTCGTCACGGGCTCATTCTGGCCGGACCCGCCGTCGGGTCGGTGGCACCGGTCGGACTCAGGAGGCGACGAGGACGACGGCCGAGAGCAGGTTGAACCCCATGTGCAGCAGCACCGAGCGGGTCAGGTTGCCCGACCGGACCGCCACCACCCCCGAGGCCAGCCCGAGCAGGAACAGCCCGGGGACGAGGGCGTAGGCGTCGGCGCCGCCGGCGACGTGGGCGACGGCGAAGAGGAACGCCGAGCCGAACACCGCGACGGGCGTCGTGGCCCGCCGCTGCAACGCCCGCAGCAGGACCCCACGGAAGAGCAGCTCCTCGACCAGCGGCGCCACGACGACGATCGCCACGAACAACGCGACGAGCGCCGCGCCATGGGCGTGGCGCACGGTGCGGGCGACCTCCTGGGCGTTCTGGTCGATGTCGCCGAGACGCTGGATCGGGATGAGCACGACGTTCACCGCGATCGACCCGGCGACGCCGAGCGCCAGCCAGGT
>JAFMJM010000304.1 GCA_017853455.1 Acidimicrobiia bacterium
CCGGGACCGGGCTGCGCCGGGCACCGCGTCCCGCACGGGTGAACCGCCGGCTCGCGACGTATCCGAGCAGCAGCACCGTGAAGCCTCCGACGGCGTCGAAGAAGTAGTGGTTGGCCGTCAGCACGATCGCCACCACCGTCAGGACGGGGTAGGCCGCCGCCAGCCACCTGCACCAGCGTGCCCTGACCCGCGGCACGAACACGCACGCACACCACATCGCCCACGCACAGTGGACGCTCGGCATCGCGGCGAACTGGTTGGAGATGCGGTTGACGGCACCCTGGTTGAACGACCAGAAGGTCGGATACCGCGCCAGGGTGTCGACGAAGCCGTACGAGTGGGGGAGCAGGCGGGGTGGCATCAGCGGCCACAGGGTGAACCCGATCAGCGCGATCGCCGTCGTCACCCAGAGGGTGTTGCGCCAGAGCGGGTAGTCGTCACGCCACTTGACGAACAGGTACACGAGCGCGCCGATCGTGACCACGAAGTGCAGCGAGCCGTAGTAGTAGTTCGCCCCGATCACCAGGGGCCGCACGTGCAACGCCCAGGCCTGGATGGTCTGCTCGTGGTAGATCCCCAGGAACCGTTGCACGTCGATGAGGGCACGGGCGTTCTGGAACGCCGTGAGGGAGTCGCCCTCGTTGCCGTTGCGCACCGCCGAGTACGCGACGTAGAAGGCGGCCATCAGCAGGATCTCGAGCCACCAGTAGAGGACCGCGCCGTCGGCCAGCACCCGCGCGCCCGGCAGACGGCGCCGCCACGCCGGTCGCGGCGGAGCCTCCGGTCGGGTGACCGTGCTCACGGGGTGGGCACCCGGGTCCGGTGCCGGTGACCGACGGCGAAGGCGGGGGCACCGAGCAGGCTCACGAGGAGCAGGATGCCGTACCAGAGCAGGCCGATGGCGACGGCCTGTCCGGTCGAGACCCCGAGCGGGTGCAGGAACAGCGCCAGGAGGCCCTCCCGGACCCCCAGCCCACCGAGGGTGATCGGCACCACCTGCGCCATCGCGACCGCCGCGACGAAGGCGAGCACCGCCCCGTTGGCCACCCGCACGTCGACGACGTGGAACGCGCAGTACACCGAGGAGATCACGGTCAGCTGGTACGCCGTCGCCGCGACCAGCGCCCCGGCGGCGTCGCGGGGGTCACGCCGGAGCCGGTCGACACCCACGTGCACCGCGCCGATGGCCCGCATCCAGTTGTCGTGCTCGGCGAAGCGGCCGGCGGCGCGCGGGTGCCCGGCGAGGAACAGCACCACCCCGAGCGCGACCAGCGTGACCACCGCGATGACGAGGGCGAGACCGCTGCGCTTCGTGTCGAGGAGCGACGGGTCGAGCGCGAACCCCACGAACACGAGGAGCGGCAGCACGACGAACCCGGTGAGGCGCTCGAGCAGGACGGCGGCGAACGCGGTGGTGGTGTCTCCGATGTCGGTCGACGACCGGCTGACGCGCAGGACGTCGCCGCCGACGGTGGAGGGCAGCACGTTGCCCACGAACTGCCCGGCCAACGAGTGCTTGACGAGCGTGCGGAGCGGAACCCGATGACCGAACACCGCGATGACCCGCTGCCACCGCCAGGCCGCGACCACGAACGACACGGCCATCAGGGCGATCCCGGCGCCGAGGAACCACCACGTCCCCGATCCGTGCCGGCGGGGCACGAAGTCGTCGAAGTGGATCCGCGACACGAGGATCCCGATGAGCACGGCGCTGACCAGCACGCGCAGGGCCAGGCGGAGCCCCCGCCGGTGGCGCGGGTGGACCGGAGCCGCAGGCGCCATCCCCCTAGATTACGAGGCGGGGACGGCGCCTCCACGGCTCGCCGGATGCAGCCGAGGTCCGGTCGGTGCGCCTCCGTCCCCCGACCCCGGAGGGACGCCGTGACCGACCAGCCGATGCCGCACGCCGGGGTGGTGGGGGCGCAGGTGCTGCGCGCCCACGACGTCGACGTGCTGTTCACCCTCAACGGCGGGCACCTGTGGCCGCTCTACGACGGCTGCGTCCAGGAGGGGGTGCGGATCCTCGACACCCGCCACGAGCAGGCTGCCGCCTTCGCGGCCGAGGGCTGGGCGAAGGTCACCCGCCGGGTGGGGGTGGCCGCGCTCACCGCCGGACCCGGGGTGACCAACGGCGTCAGCGCGCTCACCAGCGCCCACGTGAACGGCACGCCGATGCTCGTGGTCGGAGGACGGGCACCGGCCACCCGGTGGGGCCAGGGCTCGCTCCAGGAGCTCGACCACGTACCGATCGTCGCACCGGTCACCAAGTCGGCGGGCACGGCCCCGACCCCCGACGCCGTCGGACCCGACCTCGACGCCGCGCTGCGGGCCGCCCGCACCCCGCACCGGGGCCCGACGTTCGTCGACGTGCCGCTCGACGCCTGGGGTCCCACCGCGGTGCCGGTCCCCGAAGCGCCGCGTCCCGCCGACCTCGCGGGGTCGGCCCCCGATCCCGGCGCCCTCGACCGCCTCGTCGGGCTGTTGGCGGGTGCGCAGCGACCGGTGCTCATGGTCGGCGGCGACGTCTACTGGGCGCACGCCGAGGTGGCCACGGTGGCCCTCGTGACCGACGCCGTCATCCCGGCGTTCGTCAACGACCTGGGTCGCGGTGTGGTCCCGGCCGATCATCCGCACGCCTTCTCGCGGGCGCGCGGTGTGGCCTTCGCCGAGGCCGACCTGGTGGTGGTGGTGGGGACGCCGCTCGACTTCCGCCTCGGGTTCGGTCGGTTCGGCGACGCCGCCGTCGTCCACGTCGTCGACCACCCCGACGGCGTGGCGACCCACGTCCCGTTGGCGGCGTCGGTCGCCGGGGATCTCGGCGTGGTCCTGGCGGCCCTCGCCGACCGGGTGCCGTCGGCCACGCCGGTGGGGGCCCGGTCGGCCCGGACCGACTGGATCGCCCGGCTCCGCGTCGCGGAGGACGCGGCCAGGGCCGGTGACGCCGTCCGGCTGACCTCCGCCGCCGACCCGATCGACCCGGTGCGGATCTACGGCGAGCTGCGCACCCGCCTCGACCGCGACGCGATCGTCATCGGCGACGGCGGCGACTTCGTCTCGTACGCCGGCCGCTACGTCGACACCTACACCCCGGGGTGCTTCCTCGGGCCCGGTCCGTACGGCTGTCTCGGCTCGGGCTTCGGGTACGCCCTGGCCGCGGCCACCGCCCACCCCGACCGTCAGATCGTGCTGCTCCTCGGCGACGGGGCGGTCGGCTTCGGGCTCGGCGACCTCGACACGCT
>JAFMJM010000305.1 GCA_017853455.1 Acidimicrobiia bacterium
GCGGCCTCCTGCACGGCCCGCCGCTCGACGCCGGTGACGCCCGACGGGATGCAGATGACCATCCGGGGCTTCGCCCACCGACGCTGGTGGACCCGCTGGATGAAGTACCGCAGCATCTTCTCGCACATCTCGAAGTCGGCGATGACGCCGTCCTTGAGCGGGCGGATCGCCTGGATGTGCGCCGGGGTGCGGCCGAGCATGCGCTTGGCCTCGGTGCCGACCGCGAGAAGCGCCTGGGTGCGGGTGTTGATCGCGACGATCGAGGGCTCGTCGAGGACGATGCCCTGACCCCGCACGTACACGACGGTGTTGGCCGTCCCGAGGTCGACGGCCATGTCGCGGCCGACCACGGGCGAGAGCCACGCGCCGGCGCTCATGCGCCGTGGCCCGTGAGGCGGATGTTGTTGGTGCGCAGGATCGACATCAGGGGGCAAGGCTACGGCCTCGGCCGCGAACCCCCCAAGCCACCCTGCTCCCGGCCTTGCCGGAGGCGGGGATCAGAGTCCGGGGAAGAAGAGTTCGATCTCCCGGGCGGCCGATTCGGGACCGTCGGAGCCGTGCACCAGGTTCTCCTGGGTCTCGAGCGCAAGGTCGCCCCGGATGGTGCCGGGTGCGGCGTCACGCGGGTTGGTGGCGCCCATCATGGAGCGCACCATCTGCCACGTGTCGTCGGGGCCCTCGACCACCATCGCGACCAGCGGGCTCCGGGTGATGAAGGCCACCAGCTCGCCGAAGAACGGCTTCTCACGGTGCTCGGCGTAGTGCTCCCCCGCCACCTCGGCGGTCAGGGTGCGCAGCTCGAGGGCGACGATGCGCAGGCCGCGACGCTCGAGGCGACCGACGATCTCGCCGACGAGGCCGCGCTCGACGGCGTCGGGCTTGCAGAGGACCAGGGTGCGGTTCGCGTTGCTCATGGACTCCCGACGCTAGCCGCCGGCGGTCAGGAGACGCCCAACGCCGCCCGGGCCGCACCCACGACGTAGAGGGAGCCGGCCACCACGACCTGCCCCGCCTCGGGGGTGGCCGCCACCGCCCGCTCGACCGCGTCGGCCACGTCGGGGACGACGACGATCCGTGCGTCGGGCACCCCGAGCGCGCGGGCGGCGTCGGCGAGGTCGCGCGGATCCCGGGCGCGCGGGCTCGGCGGTGCACAGCACACCAGCAACGCAGCGTCGACGGCCCCGAGCGCGGTGAGCATCTCGATCGGGTCCTTCTCGCGCAGCAGACCCACCACCAACGTGCGCTCGGCGGTCGCGAAGGCGTCGTCGAGCGCGACCCGGAGGTGCTCGGCACCGTCGACGTTGTGCGCACCGTCGAGCACGACGAGCGGGCTGTGTCCGACGACCTCGAGTCGGCCCGGCGACCGGACGCGACCGAGCGCCGACGCCACGACCTCGGGGTCGAGCGGCTCGTCGACGAACGCCTCCGCTGCGGCGAGCGCGATCGCGGCGTTGTCCGCCTGGTGCGGACCGTGCAGCGGGAGGAAGACGTCGGGGTGACTCCCCGACGGGGTGAACAGCTCGACCAGGCGGCCACCCACGGCGGTGTCGTTGCGACGCACCCCGAAGTCGCGGCCGAGCAGCCACGTCCGGCCCGGCTCCCGGGCCGCGAAGATCCCGGCCAGGGCCGGATCGGTCTCGCCGAGCACCAGGGTCGCACCGCGACGGATGATCCCGGCCTTCTCGGCGGCGATCGCCGCCCGGGTGTCCCCCAGGTACTCCACGTGGTCGAGGGCCACGTTCGTGACCACCGCCACGGCCGCGTCGACCACGTTGGTGGCGTCCCAGGTCCCGCCCAGCCCGACCTCGAGGACCGCGCCGTCGACCGCCACGTCGGCGAACCAGGTCAGCGCCACCCCGGTCAGGATCTCGAACCAGCTCGGCACCGCCGGGAGGTGCGGCTCGATCAGCGCGACCTGGGCGAGGCGCGCCGCCAGGGTGGCGTCGTCGATCGGCTCACCGTCCCAGGTCATGCGCTCGTTCACCCGGACGAGGTGCGGGCTCGTGAACAGTCCGGTCGACACCCCGGCCTCGATCAGCAGCGCGGCCGTCATCCGCGACACCGACGTCTTGCCGTTGGTGCCCGTCACGTGGACGCTGCCGTACTCGAGCTGGGGAGATCCGAGGAGCGCCGCCAGGGCCTCCATGCGCTCGAGGGTCGGGTGCGTGGCCCGTCGGTCCTGGCCCACCGGGACGCCGAGGGACTCCAGGTTGACGTGGGCGTCGAGCCAGGCGAGGGCCTCGGCCGGGGTCTCCTCCCAGGCCGCGGCCCGGTCGTCGGTCACGACGGGTCGGCGGGGGGCGGGGCCAGGACGACCTCGACGACGAGGGCGTCACCGGGCCGGGACTCCAACGTCGCGATCCGCCCGGCCTCGCACAGGTCGTCGGCCACCCCGGCCAGGAGGGTGAGTCGGTCGGCGGGCGCCTGCACGGTGGCGCGCTCGACGTCGGCGCGCATCGACCGCTGCTCCACGGTCTTGGCCTTGCGGACCTCGGCCAGGACCTCGCCGGCGAACCGGTAGGCGGCCGGGTCACCGTCACCGCCGGCGTCGCGCAGCGGCGCCGACGACGGCCAGGCGCTGCGGTGCACCGAGCCGTCACGCCACCACGACCAGACCTCCTCGGTCACGAACGGGAGGTGGGGTGCGAACAGGCGCAGCAGCGCGTCGAGGGCGAGGGCGAGGGCCGCCCGGGCGGAGTCGGCGCCCGCGTCGCCGGCGTCGCCGTAGGCCCGCTGCTTGACCAGCTCCACGTAGTCGTCGCAGAAGGCCCAGAAGAACCGCTCGGTGCGCTCGAGGGCGCGGGCGTAGTCGTAGTCGTCGAACGCGACCGACGCCTCGTCGACCAGGTCGGCCAGGGCCACCAGCATCGCCCGGTCGAGCGGAGCCGTCACCGGACCGTCGGTCGGGGCGTCGCCGATCACGCCGAGCGCGAACTTCGATGCGTTGAGGATCTTGATGGCGAGCCGACGCCCGACCTTCATCTGCCCCTCGTCGAACGCCGTGTCGGTGCCCGGCCGCCCACTGACGGCCCAGTACCGGACGGCGTCGGAGCCGTACTGCTCGAGGAGCCCGAGCGGAGTCACGACGTTGCCCTTCGACTTCGACATCTTCTTGCGGTCGGGGTCGAGGACCCAGCCGGAGATGGCGGCGTCGGTCCAGGGCAGGCCACCGAACTCGAGGTGGGCGCGCACCACGGTGGAGAACAGCCAGGTGCGGATGATCTCGTGGGCCTGCGG
>JAFMJM010000306.1 GCA_017853455.1 Acidimicrobiia bacterium
CTGCGGCGACGGTCTTCGGGGTCCCGGAGGCCGACGTCGTCCCCGACCAGCGCCGCTTCGCCAAGGTGGTCAACTACGGACTGGCCTACGGGATGGAGGCCTACGGGCTCGCCCAGCGTTCGGGCATCGCGCCCGGAGAGGCGAAGGTGATCCTCGACGCCTACTTCGCCGGGTTCCCCCGGGTGAAGGCATTCATGCAGGAGACCATCGACGACGCCAAGCAGCGGGGCTACACCACCACGGTCTTCGGCCGGCGGCGCTTCATCGCCGAGTTGTCGTCCGACAACTTCCGGATCCGCCAGATGGGGGAGCGCATGGCGCAGAACGCGCCGGTACAGGGCAGCGCCGCCGACATCTTCAAACTGGCCATGATCGACGTCGACACCGCGCTCTCCGCGGCCGGCCTGGCGACGCGCATGCTGCTCACGGTCCACGACGAGTTGGTCTTCGAGGTGCCCCTCGCCGAGCGCGACGCCGCCGAGGAATTGGTGCGTGCGACGATGGAGGGCGTTTGCGACCTCCGGGTCCCCCTGGTGGTCGACCTCGGGTTCGGTCCCAACTGGGCGGTGGCGAAGTGATGGAGCGGACATCATGAAGTCGGTCTCGGGTCGACTTCTGGCGACGGCGGCGGCGGTGTCCCTGCTCGTCACCCTGGGCACTCCGACGGCCGGGGCGACTCCGAAGGTGGCCCGGACCATCACGCTCCGTCAGGCCCCGCCGACCCTCACGACGCTGGCCCTCGACCCGGCTGGTTCGATCGGCGATGAGATCATCTACGAGGCGGCCCTCACCCGGAAGGGTCGGCCGTCCGGCGCGATCTTCGGATCGATCACGGGAATCGGTTCGCTCCAGGCCGGATTGCGCACCGACCGCGAGACGCGACTCTCGATTGGTGTGTTCGAGCTCCCGGAAGGGCAGATCTCCGTCCAGGGGCTGACGTACTACGACCCGGCGGCTCGGGAGATCGCCACTTCCGAACCGGCGACGCGGGCCGTGGTCGGGGGCACCGGTAAGTACCTCGGCGCCCGGGGTGAGGTCATCACCCGTCGACTGCCCGATGGCTCGTACGTCCACACGATCCGCCTCGTCGACTGATGGTGGAGCCGCAGGCGAGCGGAGCATGACCCAGGCCGGCACGCCCGACGGACCCTGGTTCAACGACCTGGCGGCGTTCCTCGGGCCGGCCTACCTGCGCAACGCCTTCACGATGGGCACGGAGCAGGAGATCGGCTTCCTCGTGGGAGCGCTCGACCTGCGGCCGGGTCAGCGGGTGCTCGACGTCGGGTGTGGCCCCGGGCGCCACGCCCTGGCCCTCGCCCGGCGGGGGATCGAGGTGGTGGGCGTCGACCTGTCGCCCGACTTCGTGGATCTGGCCCGTGAGGCCGCCGAGCGCGAGGGCCTGCCGGCCCGGTTCGAGGTGCTCGATGTGAGGGAACTGGCCATCGCCGGGGAGTTCGACGCGGCCGTGTGCCTCTGCCAGGGCGGATTCGGGCTCCTCGGCGGCACCGACGAGATCGACGTGTTCGGGCGGATCGTGCGGGCGGTGCGGCCCGGGGGCGGGTTGGCCGTCTCGGCGTTCCATGCCCCCTTCGCCCTGCGCCACCTGGAGGCGGGGGAGACCTTCGACCCGGCCACCGGCGTCCTGCACGAGACCGCCGTGCTCCGCGATCCCGCCGGCGTCGAGGCGCCGTTCGACCTCTGGACGACGTGCTTCACGGCCCGCGAGCTGGTGCTCCTCGCCGCCACCGCCGGCGTGGACGTGCTCGGGGTCCACGGGGTGACCCCCGGTGACTACGACGAGCGCACCCCGACCCTCGGTCACCCGGAGCTGCTGCTCCTGGGCCGTCGCACTGGCGCAGACGGGCCCCGGACGGACTAGCCTGTCTCGGCGACCTCCGCCGGGGGTCGCGTCGTCCGCTCGTCCGCTCCCGTCGGCCCTCCCGGGCCGCCCGATCAGACGTCGGCGACGTCCGGTCATCGAGGAGAACCATGTCGGAGCAGGACGCGCCGGGCACCACCGAGGTGCTCGACCCCGAGAACGCGGGGGCGACCGCCCCCATCGACGACGTCGACTACGAGGACGCCCCGGTCGTCCTCGACGATCTGGGCGGGCTGTCGTTCTCCGACGCCGTCGACGCCACGATCGTCGAGTTCGACGACGGTGACATCGTCAACGGCACCGTCGTCAAGATCGACAACGACGAGGTCCTGCTCGACATCGGCTACAAGTCCGAGGGCGTCATCCCCTCGCGCGAGCTCTCCATCCGCAACGACGTCGACCCCAACGAGGTCGTCGCCCTCGGTGACGCCATCGAGGCCCTCGTCCTCACCAAGGAGGACAAGGACGGCCGGCTGGTCCTGTCGAAGAAGCGGGCCCAGTACGAGCGGGCCTGGGGCACCATCGAGGAGCTCAAGGAGCGCGAAGAGGTCGTGTCGGGCCCGGTCATCGAGGTGGTCAAGGGCGGCCTGATCCTCGACATCGGCCTGCGGGGCTTCCTGCCCGCCTCCCTCGTCGACCTGCGTCGGGTCCGCGACCTGCACCCGTTCGTGGGCCGCACCCTTGAGTGCAAGATCATCGAGCTCGACCGCAACCGCAACAACGTGGTGCTCTCGCGGCGGGCCTACCTCGAGGAGACCCAGCGCGAGCAGCGCGACGAGTTCCTCACCAACCTCAAGCCCGGCGAGATCCGCCCCGGCGTGGTCAGCTCGGTCGTCAACTTCGGTGCGTTCGTCGACCTCGGCGGCATGGACGGCCTCGTCCACGTCTCCGAGCTGTCGTGGAAGCACGTCGAGCACCCGAGCCAGGTGGTGCAGGTGGGCGACGAGGTCACCGTCCAGGTCCTCGACGTCGACCTCTCCCGCGAGCGGATCTCCCTGTCGCTCAAGGCCACCCAGCAGGACCCGTGGCAGGAGTTCGCCGACGGGCACGAGGTCGACCAGCTCGTCTACGGGCGGGTCACCAAGCTCGTGCCGTTCGGTGCGTTCGTCCAGGTCGGCGACGGCATCGAGGGTCTGGTCCACATCTCCGAGATGGCGGCGCAGCACGTCGAGGCGCCCGAGCAGGTCGTCACCCCCGGTGAGGAGCTCTGGGTCAAGATCATCGACGTCGACCTCGACCGCCGGCGGATCTCGCTGTCGATCAAGCAGGCCGCCGAAGGTGGCGAGGTCGCGGCCGAGTACCGCGACCAGTTCGGTGAGCACGCCTACGACGAGCAGGGCAACTACATCGGCCCGGTC
>JAFMJM010000307.1 GCA_017853455.1 Acidimicrobiia bacterium
CGCGATCGGCGCGAAGTTGGTGTCGCCGCCGCTCTTCCAGTCCATGTACTCGAGGTGCAGGAACTCGTCGTCGGGGACGGGCGGGTCCTGGTCGGTCAGGATCACGAACCCGGTCGGGGCGAGTGCGTCCACGCGCCGGTGGTCGGTGTCGAGGGGGATGTCCGTCGACCAGTGGGGAGCGGTGATGATGTCGGTGACCGTCGCCATGTCCACGAGTGTACGGACGCTCACCGCACGACGAGGTACACGACCGGCAGCGTGACGCTGACGGCCAGGGTCGCGCCGACCAGGGCCAGGGACCCGGCCCCGCTGCGGAACCGGCCGACCGTGGCACGGTCGCGGCCGAGGACGAGCATCAACGCGATCAACGGTGGCGCGGCGAGCCCGTTGAAGATCGCCGCGTAGTAGAGCGCCCGGATCGGGTCGATCCCGAACGTGCCCACGAGCACGCCGGTGCACATCGACCCCGCCACCACGAGGTAGAACCCGCGCGCGTCGCGGAGGCGTCGGCTCAGGCCCTCGTGCCAGTCGAACGCCTCGGCGACGGCGTAGGCGCTCGAACCGGCCAGGACCGGTACCGCCAACAGTCCGAGGCCCACGACCCCGGCGGCGAACACGAGGTCGGCGAAGTGGCCGACGAGCGGGCGCAGGGCGCGCGCCGCCTGGTCGGGCGTGGTGATGACGGTGATGCCCGCCGGGTGCAGGGTGGCGGCGGCGACCACGACGATCGCGAACGCGATGACCACCGCCGAGACCATGCCGCCCACGACGTCGACGCGCATGGCGCGCACGTGGTCGACGTCGACGGGGACCGGCGTCGCCGACTCCTCCTCGACCTCCTCGCTCGACTGCCAGAAGAACAGGTACGGCGAGACCGTGGTGCCGAACACCGCCACGAGTGCCGCGACGCCACCGGCACCGCCGACCAGGCGGGGGTCCACCAGGGAGTGGCCCACGGCACCCCAGTCGACGTCGGTCACGGCGAGCACGAACACGTAGGCGAGGAGTGAGAGGGCGAGCCAACGCAGCACCCTCGAGTAGCGGCGGTAGGGGAGCGTGAGCTCGAGGCCCATCATCACCCCGACGAACCCGAGGACGCCGACCCACTGCGGCACGCCGACGACGAGGCGCAGCGACGCCGCCATGGCGGCGACGTCGGCGGCGATGTTGAACGTGTTGGCGGTCACGACCAGGGCGAGGGCCGCGTAGAGCACCCACCGCGGGAAGCGGCGCCGGATCAGGGTGGCGAGGCCCCGACCACCGACGAGGCCCAGCCGTCCGGCGAGCTCCTGCACGGCGGCGGCGAGCGGGGCGAGGAGGGGCAGGAACCACAGGAGGCCGAACCCGTAGGCGGCGCCCACCTGCGAATAGGTCCCGATCCCCGACGGGTCGTCGTCGGCGGCCCCGGTGACCAGCCCGGGGCCGAGGCGGGCGAAGTAACCGTGACCGCGGAGACGGTTCCGGTGGTGGTGATGGTGGTGACCGGGGACGACGAGGCGCCGGGGTCGGCGCGGACGGGACCGGGACCCACCGGGCCCGTGGTCGGGCCGGGGCGGGGGTCCCGGGTCGGTCACGTCGGGGTCGGGACCCGGAAGGCACCCGGTGGGCGGAACCCCCCGCGGCGCCACCGGTCGGGGGTGAACAGCAGGGCCCGGGGGTAGTCCTCGAACATCCAGCGCGCGAAGTTGCGCCGGGTCCAGTCGGACGTGTCGACGCACCGGAGCGCGCCCCGGACCCCGAGCGGCGCGCGCAGGACCTGCTGGAGGCGGGCGGCGAAGCGGAGGTCGCGCCCGAGGGCCCGGTCGACGCCCGTGCGGTAGCGGGCGGTGACGGCGGCGACCGGGCCACCGTCGGCGACGGCCGTGGCGGCGAGGATGCCGGTCTCGAGGGCCTGGGCCACACCCTCGCCGGTCATCGGATCGACGACCCCGGCGGCATCACCGACGAACAGCACGCGCCCGGTCGTGGTACGACGCGGGTCGTAGTCGGCGGGGATCGGCCACGCCCGGTGGCGGTCGTCGGGCTCGGCGTCGGGACCGAGCACCGAGCGCAGGGACGGCCGTTCGGTCAGGTCCCGCCAGGTGGCGGCGAGCGCCTTGCCGGTGGTGGCCGGATCGCGCAGCACGCCGAAGCCGACGTTGGCCCGCCCGTCGGGGAGGGGGAACACCCAGGCGTACCCCGGCAGGAGGTCCTCCTCGAACAGCACCCAGAGGCGGCGCTCGTCGACCCCGCGGAAGTACTGACGGAACGCGTGCCACGACCCGAGGGCGTTGCCCCCCGAGGGGTCGACGCACCGGCGCACGGTCGACCAGTGGCCGTCGGCGGCCACGACGAACCGGGCCGTGACGCGCCGAGGGTCGCCGCCGTCGGGGTCGGTGTGCTCGACCGCGACGTGGTCGGCGTCGGTCCGGACCGAGGTGACCAGGCGCTCCTCGTCGATCGTCACCCCGACGGCCCGGGCCCGGTCGACGAGTGCCGAGTCGAGCTCCCGACGTCGGGTCACCACCGAGCGGAGACCGTCGGAGGGGAGGGGCAGGACGACCCGGCGACCGTCGGGCCCGCGGAGCACGACGGTGTCGACCGGCGTGGTGCTCGCCACGGTCGGGACGTCGACGCCGAGACCCTCGAGCAGGCGGAGGGCGCCGGCGGTGAGGCCGTCGCCGCAGACCTTGTCCCGGGGGAACCGGGCCCGGTCGAGCACGGCCACGTGGAGCCCCCGCCCGACGGCGGTGCAGGCGGCCGCCACGCCCGCCGGGCCGGCGCCCACCACGAGGAGGTCGAGGTCGGCCATCGGCGACGACGCTACCGGCGGGGAATGCCCGGTCGGCCCGGCGGGTTGCCCGCCCCGGAAGCAGACCGGGGTCGCCCCGGTGACCGGCTCGTCGGCCCCGTTTGGCCCCCGGGCCGGGGTCCTTGCCAGAATGCCCACCGAATCCCGACGCTGAACCCGGAGCAACCCTCATGCATGTCGTCGTCTGTGTGAAGCAGATCCCCGACCCGGCCGTCCCCGGCGAGCTCGAGCCGGGCACCCACACGCTCAAGCGTGAGGGCAAGCTGGTCCTCGACGAGTCCGACAGCTACGGCGTCGAGATGGCGCTCCAGCTCGTCGACAAGGCGGGCGGTGGCGAGGTCACGCTCGTGTCGATGGCTCCCAACGACGAGGTGTCGGGTCTGCGGACCGCCCTCGCCATGGGTGCGGCGAAGGCGATCCTCGTCTCCGACGACGCCCTCG
>JAFMJM010000308.1 GCA_017853455.1 Acidimicrobiia bacterium
AGGTGCTGCTGCTCTACCCGGCGGCCAACCGCGATCCGCGGGCGTTCGACCGACCCGACGACTTCGACGTCACCCGCGAGCACAACCGGCACGTGGCGTTCGGGTTCGGGACGCACTTCTGCCTCGGAGCATCGTTGGCCCGGCTCGAGCTGCGGGTCATGTTCGAGGAGCTGCTGCGCCGCATCCCCGACTGGGAGCTCGTCGACCCCGACGAGCCGCAGATCGTGCCGGCCACCTTCGCTCGGGCCTACGACCGGATCCGCATCCGCTGGTGAGAGCCGGGTGGGGCGGAGCACGATGAACGCCCTCCAGCGCCGGGTGACGTTCGCGATCTGCACGATCGTCGGCCTGACGTTCCTGGTGTCGGCCGGCTTGACGTTCCTGATCACGCCGATGGCCGAAGACCTGCGGATCGGTGACGGTGCGGTCGAGACGATGCTCGCACTGCCCAGCATCGCTTCGCTCCTCGTCATCTTCGTGGCCGGTCGTTTCGGCGACCGCCTGGGCCACCGGCGGGTGCTGCTCGTCACCGGCGTCGCCTTCGGGGTCGGTGGGATCCTGCTCGCCCTGGCGACCGACCAGGTCGTCGCCGGGATCGCCCTGGCGGTGTGCGGTGGCGCCGCGACCGCGATCCAGATCGTCGCCTTCGGTCTGCTCCAGGAGACCGTGCCCGAGGGCAAGGCACACGTCTCGGCGTTCACCACCTACGGCGCCATGTTCCCCCTGGCGTTCCTCGTGCTGCCCGTGATCACGGCCGGGATGCTCGAGGTGGCGGCCTGGCGGTGGGTGCCCGTGATGTGGGCGATCGGCGGCGCGGTCGTCGTCGTGCTCGCGGTGACGCTGCTCGAAGGCGGTGAGGACACGGAGCCGCTCGGCGAGTGGGGAACCCTGGTGCTGGCGGGCGTCGCCCTGGCGTCGGTGGTGCGGGTGTTCGAAGAGCTCGGGCAGGGCACCGGGACGTCGATCCGGACGATCCTGGGACTGGTGCTCGGCCCCGTGGCGGCGGTCGCGTGCTGGTGGCGGGTGCGGTCGTCGGACGCGCCGGGCTTCTCCCTGGCTCCGATCCGGAGTGCGGCGATCCGGCTCCTGCTCCTCGGCGTGACCTTCGTGGCCCTCCTCAGCCTGTTGACCTACGTGACGTTGGCCCTCGAGTACCTCTACGGTCTGACGTCGATCCAGACCGCGTTGGCGATCGTGCCGGCGCAGATCGGGGCGATGATCGGAGCCAAGGTGCTGGCGAGTCGGGCGATCCACCGGTGGGGTCCGCCCCGGGCGGCACGGCTGGCGGTGTTGGTGTTCGCCGTCACGGTGCTGTCGCTCGCATTCATGCGGGTCGGCACCCCGGCGTGGCTGCTCGTCACGGCGACGACGGTCTTCAGTGCGGCCAACATGGCGGCGATCACGATCCTGAACACCGACGTCATGGCGTTGGCGCCGCCCGACGCCACCGGGTCGGTCTCGGCCTTCCGGGGTGCGGCGAGCGCGCTCGGCTCGGCGGTCGGGGTGCTGGCGCTCGGGAGCAGCGTCATCTCGGCGGTCGACATGACCCGGTCGAGCAGCACCGTCACGGCGAGCCAGATCGACCAGTTGGCCGCCGGCCTGCGCTTCGAAGGCGTGGTGGCCTGCCTGCTGGCCGCCGCGGTGTGGGTGGTGCTGGTCGTCGGCGAGCGGCGGGTCCGCGGCAGCACCGTCGTCCCTGCCGGACCCTGAGCCGGGGTCCGGTCGGACGACCCGGATCGCTCAGGCGTCGGGGCGGTCGGCGAGTCCGTCGGCGACGATGAACCGGCAGCGGCAGTGGGCGACGCGCCAGCCGTCGGGGGTGCGCACGAGCGTGTCGTCGTAGACGGCGTGGCGGGTGGCGCCGGTGCCCCGCTCGGCGAACAGCAGGTTGCGGCGGGTGTGGGCTCGGTCGGGGCCGTCCATGGTGATCACCGGCGGGCCGCCGAGGTGCAGGCCACCGGGTGCCCCGTCGACCATGCGCCGGATGCCGTCGTGGCCGGTGAACGTGTGCCCGTACACCTCGTAGGTGGCGTCGGGGGTGAAGCAGGCGAGCCAGCCGTCGACGTCGTCGAGGTCGAGGGTGAGGCAGTAGCGGGCGAGCAGCTGACCGATGGCCACCTGGTCGTCGGGGGTGGGCAGCGTCACGGGGTCCTCCGGCTCACGGGTCACGACTCACGGGTCGCAGCGGTCGGCGAGGTCGGTCGGGAGACCGGGCGCGTCCATCACGAGGCGTGACCGTACGACCTTGCCCGACGTGGTCCGCGGCAGCGGCCCGTCCCAGACGACGACCTGCTCGGGGAGCGACCGGACGGCCAGACCGGCGGCGCTGCAGTGCGCCACCACGTCGGCGAGGGTGACCGTGGCCCCGGGGGCCGCGCGGACCGCCACGGCCAGGCGCTCGCCGGTGGCGGGGTCGGCGACCGCGAACGCCGCGGCCTCGTCGGCGCCGGGCAGGCCGACGAGTGCGTCCTCCACCTGGGGGAGCGAGATCTTGAGGCCGTTGCGCACCACGACGTCCTTCAGGCGGCCGAGCACGGTGAGGCGGCCGTCGGCGACCTCCACCAGGTCACCGGTGCGGAACCAGCCGTCGACGAACGCCGCCGCGTGGTCGGCGGGGTCGGCGTAGCCGAGGCAGCGGGCCGGGCCGCGCAGCAGGCCCTCCTGGGGGTGCTCGGCGGAGCCGACGCGCACCTCGGTGCCGGGCATCAGGAGGCCGTCGTCGGCGAGGCGGGCGTCGCGGTCGTCGGAGGGGACGCTGCCGGTCGCACACGCCATCTCCGACGAGCCGTAGACCCGGGCGACCTCGATGCCGAACTCGTCGGCCGCCTGCTCGAGGAGTGGGCGGGGGAGCATCGCGCCGCCGAGGGCGACGTTGTGCAGCGCGCACCGTCGATCGGGGCGGGCCGCTGCCGCGCGCAGCAGGCGCTCGGCGATCACCGGCGCGCCGCCGAGGTGGGTGGCGCCGAGGGCGTTGATCCGGTCGAGGGCGCGTTCGGCGTCGAAGTCGTCGTCGAGCACGAGCGTGGCGTGGCGGTCGGCGCAGAGGTGCACCTGGGTGAGGCCGGCGATGCTCGTGAGCGGAGACACCAGGTAGTAGACGGCGCGGTGGTCGGCACCGGTGATGCGCGCCATGTTGTCGGCACCGGCGGTGAGGGAGTCGAGGGAGTGGACCACCGCCTTCGGGCGAGCGGTGGTGCCCGACGTGAACAGGATGACCCGGGGCGCGC
>JAFMJM010000038.1 GCA_017853455.1 Acidimicrobiia bacterium
TTCAACGTCCAGCCGGGCTTCATCAACACCGAGCGCATGGCCCAGGACATGGGCGAGTTCGGCTTCGAGCTCACCGGCGCCCCGCCCGACGTCATCGGTGCGGTGGTCGCCTGGATCGCCACCGACCCGGCGTCCGACGCGTGGGTCGGTCGCACGGTCGAGGCCCAGTTCGTGTGCCACGAGCGCGGCCTGCTGCCCGGCTGGCCCGGCCCGAACCCCAACGACAACGCCATCACCTACGACACCGCCGGCGCCGACCTGGCCCGCCTCGAGCAGGACCTGCGCGACCGCCTCGGCGCGTAGACCACCCCGCCCACCCCGTTGTTTGGGTGATTGTGGGGCCTCTGGCCCCCACAATCACCCAAACAACGGGGTCAGGGCTTGGGGTTCGGCGGGAGCGGGTGCCGGAAGAGCTTCGCCGCGTTGAGGTGCGTCATCATCCGGAGCTCCTCGACGGGGATGTCGCCCCAGTAGCGCTCGATCACCTGCTGGGTCTCGGGCCACGTGCCGTCGCCGTGGGGGAAGTCGGTCTCCAGCATGATGTTCTCGACGCCGATCGTGTGGCGCGTGCACATCGTCGACGGGTCGTCGAGCGTGCAGAACCAGAAGTTGCGGCGCAGCACGTCGGACGGACGGACGTCCCAGCCCAGGCCGTAGCCCGACCGGTCGATGATGTTGTCGAGCCGGTCGATGAGCATCGCCACCCAGCCGATGCCGCCCTCCGACATGGCGATCTTGAGGTCGGGGTACTTCACGGCCCAGCCGGCCCACAGCCACTCGGCGCACGCCGTCAGCGACAGTTGCCCGAAGAGCGTCGCGTTGAGCGACATCGTGGGCGAACCCTCGATCGGCGGGTTCACGCCCGACGAGCCCACGTGGATGCTGATGACCGTGTCGGTCTCGGCGCAGGCCCGGATGATCGGATCCCAGTGGTCGGAGAAGATCGGCGGCAGGCCGATGAGGTGGGGTCGCTCCGGCAGGCTCACGGTGACGAACCCCCGCGCCGCGTTGCGCCGGATCTCGGCGGCGGCGACCTCGGGGTCGGCCATGTAGGTGATCCCGAGCGGGATGAACCGCTCCGGCGCCTGCTGCCACCACTCGTCGTGGACCCAGTCGTTGAAGGCGCGCACGGTCGCCTGACCGACCTCGGGGTCGGACGCCGCCGTGTACACCCGCCCGCAGAAGCCGGTGATCATCGACGGGAAGTTCACCGACGCCCAGATCCCGCCGAGGTCCATGTCGGCGACCCGGGCGTGGGGGTCGTAGCAACCCGGGCGCATCTGGTCGAAGCGGAACGGCTCGACCTTGACGCTCTCGGGCCGACGGCCGGCGACGGCGTTCATCCCGACCTGGGTGAACCGCTGACCGTCGAACTGCCACACCTCGTGGCCGTGCTCGTTGATCACGATCCGGGGCGCCTGGTCCTGGAGCTTCGCCGGGAACCGTCCCTCGAACATGTCGGGCGGCTCGACCAGGTGGTCGTCGACGGAGATGACCGTGTACTTCACCTCGACCGGGGCCGGATCGGGCAGGAACAGCTCGGGGTCCAGCATCTGGGTCACGGGAGGTCCTTTCGCACGACGGGCGCCGCCAGGCACACTATCGGCGCCACCACCGTCGCCGCACCGCTCACCCAGCGGTCGGCCCACCCCGGGAGCCTCCATGGGATCGGTCTTCAACCACGTCGGTCACTGCGTCAGCGACCTCGAGCGCACCCGCCGCTTCTACGTGGAGGTGCTCGGTTTCGAGCCCTGGTACGAGTTCGCCGCCCCCGACGACTCGACCGCCCGGCTCCTCGACCTGCCCGAGCCCGTCGGACTGACCGCCGTCTACCTGCGACGCGACGGCTTCGTGCTCGAGCTGCTGTCGTTCGCCGACGCCGGCACCAACCCGCCCCAGCCGCGGGTCATGAACGACGTCGGCCTCACCCACATCTCGGTGTCGGTCGACGACATCGACGCCACCGCGGCCCGGGCGGTCGAGTACGGCGGCAGCGTGCTCCCGCAGACCAACATCGGGCTCGCCGTGATGATCCGCGACCCCGAGGGTCAGCTGATCGAGCTGCTGCCGATGGGGTTCCGGGCGAGCCTGCCCGACTGACCCGGCGACCGACCGTTCCGGCGGTCGATCAGCCGATCGTCAGCCGATCGTCAGGAGCGTGACCGTCGTCGACGCCTTGCCGTCGGCACCTTCGCCCCCGACCAGGTAGGCGGTGTCGCCGATGAACACGGCGGCGCCGTCGGACATCGGGCCCGGGAGCGTCTGCCCGGTGTCGGTGGTGGCGAGCGACCGGAGGTCGACCCGCTGCACCTTCGTGCCGCGGACGTTGTTGACGAAGCCGCCGGCCAGGAACACGAGCGGGCCGTACTGGACCGAGGTCGGGTGGGAGAACGCCTGGGGCAGCTGGCCGACGACCGTCGTCTGGTTGGTCTTCGGGTCGAAGCGCTGGATGGCGGCGGTGTCGGCGCCGCTCGCCGAGGCCACCCCGCCCAGCAGGTAGATCTGACCGTCCCAGACCCCGACGCCGGAGTACCGGACCGCCTGGGCGAGGGTGCCGACCTGCTTCCAGGTGACGCCGCCGTCGGTGCTGGCCGCGACCGTGCCGTCGAGGTTCGACGCCTGGTCGACGCCGCCGAGGGCGTAGAGCGTGCCGCCGACCTGCGCCACGACGTGGTCGGCCCGGTCGTGGGGCAGCTGCCCGATGACCTTGGCCGCACCCCCCGGCACCACCGACTGCACGTCGGTCCGGACCGGCGGAGACCCCCCGCCGACCACCACGATCGTGCCGTTGCGCCACACCGCCTGGGTGTCGTGGACCGCCACCGGGAGCGTCCCGACCGACGACGCGGCACCGGTGGCCGGGTCGATCTTGGTCACCGCCGCCGACGAGACGCTCGAGCGGTCGAGCCCGCCCGCCATGAAGATGGAGGTGCCGTCGGTGACGAGGCCTTCGCGCTGGATCGCGGTCGCGAGCGACCAGGGCGCCGGGGTGACGCGCACCGGTCGGGCCTCGACCGCCAGGGTCGTCGTGGTCGTGGGTGCCGCGGTCGCCGGCGCCGCCGAGGAGCCGCCACCCAACTCGGCGCCCCCCGAACCGCAGGCGACGACCGACAGGGCCGCGGCGACGACGGCAGCGACGAGCCCGACGGTCCGGAGGGCAAGGGGACGGTGGTCTCGGCGGTGGGTGCGGCGGGACATCCCGAACAGTCCTACCATGGAGACACAACCAGAACCGTCCACGGGGAGCTCGGGACAGCCGGGCTGAGAGGGCGACCACGCCGACGACGTCCGTGCACGCGGGCGGCTCGGAGGCAGCGTCGCCGACCCCTCGAACCTGCTCCGGGTAATGCCGGCGGAGGGAGGACCATGAGCGACTCCGCGTCGCCGACGACGGCCGTCGTGTTCGCCGGCGGCGACCCACCGACCGACCGCCTGCTCGCCGCGCAGTGGCGCGTCGTCCCACCCGGCGCGCTCGTCGTCGCCGCCGACTCCGGCCTCCACGCGGCACAGCGCCTCGGATTGGCGGTCGACGTCGTGGTCGGCGACCTCGACTCCGTCGACCCGGCCGCCCTCGACGCCGCGCGCGCCGCCGACACCCGGGTCGTCGTCCACCCCGTCGACAAGGACGCCACCGACCTCGAGCTCGCGCTCCACGTCGCGCGCGACGCCGGCGCCCGCCGGGTCGTGGTGATCACCGGTGACGGCGGCCGCCACGACCACCTCCTCGCCAACGCACTCGTCCTCACCGCGCCGGCCTTCGCCGACCTGACCGTCGCGGCCGTCGTCGGCACGGCGGTGTGCAGCGTCGTCCGCGGCCCCCGGACGCTCACCGGCGCGGTCGGATCGCTGTGCACCCTGTTGCCGATCGGGGGACCGGCCCGGGGTGTCACGACCACCGGCCTGCGCTTCGCCCTCGCCGACGAGGACCTGCACCCCGGCTCGACCCGCGGCGTCTCCAACGTGCTCGTCGCACCGGAGGCGACCGTCGATCTGCGCGCAGGCGTGCTGCTCGCCGTCCAGCCCCACGCCGTGTCCGCCACCGACCACCAGGAGGCCTGACGTGCCCCGCTCCTCGTTCCGTCCGGTCGCGACCGCCGTCGTCGCCCTCGCCGTGGCCGTGCTGGCCGTCTCGGCCGCCACCCCGTCCGTCGGCGCCGCGACCCGGCCGGCGGACCGCACGGTCACCCTGCTCACCCACGACTCGTTCGCGGTGTCCGACGACGTCCTGGCCGCCTTCACCGCCAAGACCGGCATCACCGTCGAGGTGCTGCGGGCCGGTGACGCCGGTCAGGCCCTCAACCAGGCGATCCTCACGAAGGACCGCCCGGTCGCCGACGCGATCTACGGCGTCGACCGGGCGTTCCTCGGCCGGGCGGTGGGTGACGACCTGCTCACGCGGTACCGCCCGGCGGCACTCACGACGGTGCCCGCCGCGTACACCGCCGGCACCCGGGGACTGCTCACCCCGATCGACGTCGCCGACGTGTGCATCAACGTCGACGAGGCCTGGTTCGCCGAGCACCACCGCAGGGCCCCCACCACGCTCGCGGCCCTCACCCGACCGGCGAACCGCGACCTGCTCGTCGTCGAGGACCCATCGACGTCGTCGCCCGGCCTGGCGTTCCTGCTCACCACCGTCGCCGCGTTCGGCGACCAGGGTTGGCAGCGGTACTGGAAGGACCTGCGGGCCAACGGCGTGAAGGTCGTCGACGGCTGGGAGCAGGCGTACTACGAGGAGTTCTCCGGCGGGGGCCAGGGCGGGGAGCGGCCCCTCGTGGTGAGCTACGCGTCGAGCCCGGCGGCCGCGGTCGTCTACGCCGACCCGCCGATCGACTCCTCGCCGATCGGCACGATGACCCGGACGTGCTTCCGCGACGTCGAGTACGCCGGGGTGCTCCGCAACGCCGAGCACCCCCGTGAGGCGGAGCGGCTCGTCGACTTCATGCTCAGCGAGCCGTTCCAGGCCGACCTGCCGCTGCAGATGTTCGTGTACCCGGTGCGCGAGGGAACGCCCCTGCCCGAGGTGTTCACCGAGAACGCCGACGTCCCGACCGACCCGTACTCGCTGCCCGCCGGCGAGATCGAACGCAACCGCGACGACTGGATCCGCGAGTGGACCGGGATCGTCCTGCGCTGAACGGACCCGACGCCGTGTCGCGCCGCACCGGGCGCGTCGCCGCGATCACCATCACCGCCGTCCCGCTGCTCTTCGTCGCGGTGCTGTTCGGCTGGCCGCTCGTCGCGATCCTCGGACGCGGGCTCGCACCCGACGGTCGACTCGACCTCGGCCCCGTCGGCGACGTGTTCACCGATCCGTCGCTGCGCGGCGTCGTGTGGTTCACCGTGTGGCAGGCCGCGCTCTCGACCGCGATCACCCTCGTCCTCGGGATCCCGGGTGCGTTCGTCCTGGCCCGGATGCGGTTCCCCGGGCGCGACCTGGTGCGGGCGGTGGTGACCGTCCCGTTCGTCCTGCCGACCGTCCTCGTGGGGAGCGCGTTCCTCGCCCTCGGGCTGGCCCGCTCACTCGGCGCGATCCTGCTCGCCCACCTGTTCTTCAACTACGCGGTCGTCGTCCGGGTGGTCGGCGAGCTGTGGAGCCACCTCGACCCCCGTGAGGAGGACGCCGCCCGGGTGCTGGGCGCCGGACGGTGGCGGACGTTCCGCACCGTGACCTGGCCCGGCATCCTGCCCGGCGTACTGGCGGCGGGAGCGATCACGTTCCTGTTCTGCTTCACGTCGTTCGGGGTGATCCTCGTGCTCGGCGGTCCGACCCGCTCGACGCTCGAGACCGAGATCTACCGCCAGACGACCCGCTTCCTCGACCTGCCGCTGGCCGCGGCGCTCTCCGTCGTGCAGCTCGTCGCCGTCGCGGCGCTCCTGGTGGTGGTGGGCCGGCTCCAGCGGCGGGCGTCGACGCCGCGGGGTCTCGGCGCCGCGCGCGACCTCGCCCGGCCGCCACGCACCGCCACGGCCCGCACGTTCGCCGCCGTGAACCTGGCGGTGATGGCCGCGCTGGTCGGCGCGCCGCTCACGGTCCTGGTCGTGCGGTCGCTCACCCCGGCGGGCGGCGTCGGGCTCGCGAACTACCGGGCACTCGGGCAGCTGCGCGCCGGGAGCATCCTCGCCGTGGCACCGCTCGACGCCGTGTGGAACTCGGTGTGGATCGCGACGATCGCCACGGTGATCGCGGTGACCGTCGGCGGGTGCGCGGCGTGGGCCGCCGCCCGGACCCGCTCGCGGCTCGTCGAGGGGATCCTGGCCCTCCCCCTCGGGGTGTCGGCGGTGACGGTCGGCTTCGGGATGCTCATCGCTCTCGACCGGCCGCCCCTCGCCCTGCGCGGCACGGTGTGGCTGGTGCCGCTCGCCCAGGCCCTCGTCGCCCTGCCGTTCGTGGTGATGCTCACCGCCCCGGTCCTGCGGGCGATCGACCCGCGGGTCCGCGACGCCGCCGCCGTGCTCGGCGCCCCGCCCGGGCGGGTGTGGCGGACCGTCGACGTCGCGATCGCCGGACGGGCCCTCCTCGGCGCCGGCGCGTTCGCCTTCGCGATCAGTCTCGGCGAGTTCGGGGCGACGTCGTTCCTCGTGCGACCCGACACCCCGACCCTCCCGATCGTCGTGTACCGGCTCCTCTCCCAACCGGGGAGCGCCGCGTTCGGTGCGGCGACCGCCGCCGGCGTCGTGCTGATGGCCCTGGTGGTCGTCGCGATGGTCGCCGGCGACCGACTGCGGTTCGGTCGGGTGGGGGCGTTCTGATGTTGACGGTGACCAGCCTCTCGGTCCGTCTCGGCGACACCGAGGCGCTCCGTGGCGTCGACCTGACGGTGGCCGACGGCGAGGTGGTGTGCGTCCTCGGTCCGAGCGGCAGCGGCAAGAGCACCCTGCTGCGGGCGGTCGCCGGCCTCGAGCCGATCGCCGCGGGCACGGTGGCCTGGAACGGCGCCGACCTCGCCGGGGTCCCCACCCACCGCCGGGACTTCGGGTTGATGTTCCAGGACCACGCCCTGCTCCCCCATCGCGACGTGCTGGCCAACGTCGCCTACGGACCCCGGGCCCACGGGGCGTCGCGGAAGGCGGCCGAGGCCCGGGCCCGCGACCTGCTCGCCGTCGTCGGCCTGGCCGGGCTCGAGCGGCGGGCGGTGCGCGACCTCTCGGGCGGCGAGCAGCAGCGCGTCGCCCTCGCCCGCTCCCTCGCCCCCGAGCCCCGGCTCCTCATGCTCGACGAGCCCCTGGGGGCCCTCGACCGGGCCCTGCGCGACCGGCTCGTCCGCGAGCTGCGGGCGCTGTTCGACCGACGCGAGCGGGCGGTGGTGCTCGTCACCCACGACCACGAGGAGGCGTTCGCCCTCGGCGACCGCGTGGTCGTCCTCCACGACGGCCGGGTCCACCAGGACGCCGAGCCGGCCACGGTGTGGGGTGCGCCCGCCACGGCGTTCGTGGCCGGCTTCCTCGGCCACAACGTGACCACCGCCTTCGGCCCGCTGCTGGCGGTCCCGCCCGACGGGCTCGTCCTCGATCCGGCCGGTCCGGTGGCCGGGCGGGTGGCCGGGCGCACCTTCCGCCGCGACCACTTCCGGATCCGGGTGACCCTCGCCGACGCCACCGCCCTCGAGGTCACCGTCCCCGCCGACCGGGTGCCCGAGCCGGGCGCCGAGGTGCACCTGGCGCTCCGACCGGGGGCCGGGATCGGCCTCCCGGAGGCCTGAGCGGGCCCTGCACGGAATCTCCACACCTCCGACGGCGCCCGGTCCGGGGCGGTTCCCTACGATGACCGACGGTGTCCGAGACGTCGAAGCCGCGCATCCTCGTGATCGAGGACGAGCCCACGATCGCCGACGCCGTCGCCGCCCGACTCCGCAGTGCCGACTTCGCCGTGGAGATCGCCGCCGACGGACCGGCGGGCGTGGCGGCCTGCGCCGCCTCCACCCCGGACCTCGTCGTCCTCGACCTGATGCTGCCCGGCCTCGACGGCCTCGAGGTCTGCCGGCGCATCCAGGCCGACCGGCCCGTCCCGGTCCTGATGCTGACCGCCCGTGACACCGAGGACGACCTGGTCGAGGGCCTCGCCACCGGGGCCGACGACTACCTCACCAAGCCGTTCAGCGGCCGGGAGCTCGTGGCCCGGGTCCGGGCCCTGCTGCGGCGGACCCGCTCGGCCGCCGACGCCGGTGCCGTCGACGGATTGCAGCTCGGCCCGTGGAGGATCGACCCCGTCACCCGGACCGTCACCGCCGGCGATCGGGAATCCCACCTCACCCCGACGGAGTTCGACCTCCTCGTGCACCTCGCGCGCCGACCCGGCCAGGTCTTCACCCGTGAGGACCTCCTCGCCGAGGTCTGGGGCTACCGCGACGGCTCCGGTGCCCGCACCGTCGACTCCCACGTGCGCGCCCTGCGCCGCAAACTCGGCGCCGAGACCATCCGGACCGTGCACGGCGTCGGGTACGCCGCCGCCCGCACCGTCACCGGAGCGGCGGCGTGAGCCCCTGGCCCCTCGGCACCCGCCGGGTCCGCGACCTGCCCGGTCACGCCCTCTCCGAGGCCGCCCGCGTCCGCGACTCGATCGGCGACGTGCGCGACCTCGACCTCGAGCGACCGTTGGCCCCGCTCAAGTCGATCAAGCTGAAGCTGGCGTTCGTCATCGCCGTGGCCGTCGGCGTGACCGTCGCGGTGTTCTGGCTCGGCCTCAAGGTCGGCGTGTGGCCGTCGGCCGCCGGCGTCCTCGCCGCCCTGGTGGCGCTCGGCTTCGTGTGGTTCCTGTCGCGGGGCATGGTCTCGCCGCTGCGCGAGATGGCCGAGGCCGCCGAGGCGATGAAGCGCGGTGACTACTCCGTGCGCGTCACCGACTCCGCCCGTGACGAGATCGGCAACCTGGCCCGGGCGTTCAACGCCATGGCGTCCGAACTCGCCGCCACCGACCGTGTCCGGCGCGACCTCGTCGCCAACGTGAGCCACGAGCTGCGCACCCCGATCGCCGCGCTCCAGGTGCAGTTGGAGAACCTGGTCGACGGGGTGGCCATGCCCGACCTCGACACGTTCCGGGTGATGCTGGCCCAGGTCGAGCGCCTCGGCCGTCTCGTGCAGCAGCTCCTCGACCTGTCGCGCCTCGAGGCCGGGACCATCCCGCTCGAGCGGTCCCGCTTCGCCGTCGAGCCGCTGCTCGCCCACGCGGTGCAGGAGCAGCGCCTGCGCGAGACCCCGGTCGAGGTCTGGATCCGCGTCGACCCCGAGGGTCTCACCGCCGACGGTGACCCCGAGCGGGTCCACCAGGTGGTCGCCAACCTGCTGGAGAACGCCGTCCGCCACACCCCCGAGGGCGGCCGGGTCGAGGTCGGGGCCCACGACGCCCCCGGTGGCGTCGTCATCGAGGTCTGCGACCAGGGCCCGGGCATCCCGGCCGCCGACGCCGAGCGCGTCTTCGAGCGCTTCTACCGGGCCGACGCGTCGCGCTCGACCCGCGACGGCGGCGCCGGGCTCGGCCTCGCCATCGCCCGTTGGATCGTCGACCTGCACGGCGGCGACATCCACCCCGAGCCCCGGACTCCGCACGGCTGCCGCATGGTCGTGACGTTGCCCCACCAACCCCTCTCCACCGAACCGACACTCACAGGAGCCGACCAATGACCCTGGCCAGCATCGACGACGCCCTCCGACGCATCCGCCGCGGCGAGATGGTCCTCGTGGTCGACGACGAGGACCGCGAGAACGAGGGTGACCTCACCATGGCGGCGGCCTGGGTCACGCCCGAGGCGATCAACTTCATGCTCCGGTGGGCCCGGGGGCTCGTGTGCATGCCCGCCACCCCCGAGGTGCTCGACGGGCTCAAGCTCGGCCCGATGGTCCCGCCCGACGAGGCCGGCAACGACACCGCGTTCTCCGTGTCGATCGACCACGTCGACGCCGGCAGCGGCATCGGCGCCGCAGACCGGGCCCTCACCATCCGACGGGTGATCGCCGACGACGTCGTCCCGGGCGAGTTCCACCGGCCCGGCCACGTCTTCCCGTTGCGGGCCCGCCCGGGCGGCGTGCTCGAGCGGCGCGGGCACACCGAGACCGCGGTCGAGCTGGCGCGCCTTGCCGGGCTGCCGCCGGTGGCGGTGATCTGCGAGGTGCTCGCCGACGACGGCTCCCCCGCCCGGATGCCGTACCTGCAGTCGTTCGCCGCCGAGCACCGCATCGCGATGATCTCGGTCGAGCAGGTCGCGCAGTACCTCGTCGCCAACGGCGCCGACGGTGCCGACGCCGCGACCCCCTCGTTCCTCTAGCCCGCCCACCCCGTTGTTTGGGTGATTGTGGGGCCTCTGGCCCCAACAATCACCCAAACAACGATCTGGACACGGTGGCGACGATCTCGGCCGGAGTGGACCGCGACGTGAAGCGCAGGACCGACCAGCCGGCGGTCACCAGGTCGTTCTGACGGGTCCGGTCACGGTCGAACGCCCGGCGGTCGTGGTGGAACACGAAGCCGTCGACCTCGATGGCGACCCGGTGGTCGGGGTACGCCAGGTCGATGAAGTAGGTCTCGCTCCCGACCTGCACCCGGTGCTGGGCGACCGGGGTCGGCAGCCCGGCGTCGACGATCGCCCGCAACACCGTGCGCTCCAGTTCGCTGTCGCCCGGATGGAAGCCGACGGTCCGCTCCGCGAGCACCCGCCGCAGGTTCACCGGACTGCGGCCGGGCGCCTTCGACGGGAGGTGCCGGAAGACGGCGTGCAACGCCGCCAGCGACACGACCCGTCGCCGGAGTCCGTCGTCGACCACCTTCCCGAGCAGCACCGGTCCGAGCCTCGCCGACAGGTCGACGATCGTCCGCGCCGGCGCCAGGAGCGGAATGCCGTCGAGCGTCCGGAGATCGCCGTCGGTGAGCGTGCCCGACCGGTGGGCCGTGACGCCGGGGAGCTTCACGCGCTGCTCGAGGAGCACGGTGATCTCGATCGCGGGTTCGACCACGTCCCGGAATCCCCACAGGCGGGCGGCCGTGGCGTGGGACGCCCAGGCGCCACCGTCGACGCGCAGGATCGCGCCGAGGATCTCGTGTTCGCGATCGAGCGGCACACCGGCGACCGCGAACAGTCCGGTGTGGACCCGGATCCACTGGCCCTGCGCGATCCGGTTGCGGACCGCGTCCGGGCTCAGCCCGACGGCGAGCGCCTGTCTTCGGGTGATGAGCCCCCGTTGGGCGGTGGTGATGGCATCGGTGTCGATCCGGGGCACCCGGTCCCGGAGCGTCCACCCGTCCCCGCGTGACGCGGCCAAACCCGTTGTTTGGGTGATTGTGGGGGCCAGAGGCCCCACAATCACCCAAACAACGGGGTGGGGGGAGTCGGGGACCGACGGCGCCGGGGTCGGTCGACGGGTCTGGTCGGCGAGTTCGGTCGCCGGGGTCGGTCGACGGGGTCAGTCGACGGGCTCGCCGATCTCGCGCAGGGCCAGGGCGATCGCCTCGCGGAGACGACGGGCGTTGGCGGGCGCCAGGTGCGCCACCACACCACTGCCGGCCGCCCCGACCGACTCCAGGGTCAGCACCACCCGGGGCTCACCCATCCCGCAGGCGTCGCAGTCGTCGCTGAGCGCGACCGCCCAGTTGGCGGGCGGGCGTTCGTCGTCGTCGGCCGGGTGGTCGTCGACGTCGTCGAGGATGGATCGGCGCACGGGCTGCTCCTCCGTTCGGGGCGCGTTCAGCGCACCAGTGACAGCACCAGGCCCAGTTGGCCCAGGTGGTAGGTGACGATCACCGCGGTACGGCCCCACGACCGCGGGTGCACGAAGCGGTCCTCGGCGATCAGCGCGTCGGAGGTGAAGAACAGCCAGGCACCCGCCACCGCCAACGCGTTGCCCCAACCGGTGGCGCACACGACCATCACCGTGATGACCGACATGTACACCGCGACCGGGCCGGTGAGCGCGGGGGCGTTGCGGCGGACCGCCCGCAGCAGGCGCAGCCCGACCGGCAGGGCGACAGCCAGGGTGACCACCAGCCCCACGGCCAACGCTCCCGCGCTCCCCCGACCGAGCACGAACCCGACCACGTAGGCCACGTGGGCGCCGAGGAACGCCACCAGCCCGGGGACGAAACGGTCGGAGGGCAGCATCAAGAACACGTCGCCGACCAGCGAGAGCACGAGGGCGACCACGAAGGCGGTCCGCACCGCCCCGTCGGCGGGCGTCACCGCGCAGGCCAGCGCCACCAGCCCCGCCGTGGCTGCCGGCTTGGCGACGAACTCGATCCGGCGCCGCCCGGTGGCGACCGCCGCCCAGTCGGTCACGGCAAAGGCCCCGGTCGCCACCAGCAGGATCCACGCCCAGGTCGTCACCGCTGCAGTCTCGCCGACGCGACCCCCGACCCGGTCGATACGCTCCGCCCATGGGACGTCTCGACGGCAAGGTGGCGGTGATCTCGGGTGCCGCCCGGGGTCAGGGAGAGGCCGAGGCCCGGCTGTTCGCGGCCGAAGGCGCGGCGGTGGTCCTCGGTGACGTGCTCGACGACCGCGGCCGGGCCGTGGCCGACGCCATCGGCGACCGGGCCCGGTACGTCCACCTCGACGTGCGGGAGCCCGCCGACTGGGCGGCGGCGGTCGCGGTCGCCGAGCGGGAGTTCGGACCCGTCTCGGTCCTCGTCAACAACGCCGGCATCCTCCGCTACGCCACACTGATCGACACCCCACTCGACGAGTACCGCCAGGTGATCGAGGTCAACCAGATCGGCGTGCTCCTCGGCATGCAGGCCGTCGTGCCGTCGATGGAACAGGCGGGTGGAGGATCGATCGTCAACGTCTCGTCGACGAGCGGGATGATCGCCGCCCCGGGCACCACGGCGTACACCGCGTCGAAGTTCGCGGTCCGGGGGATGACCAAGGTCGCCGCCCTCGAGCTCGGGCCGCTCGGGATCCGCGTCAACTCCGTCCACCCGGGTGGCGTCGACACCGAGATGGTCCGCCCGGGTGACGGCCCCGCGGGCGGACCGGGCAGCGACGAGCTCGACCGCCGGTTCTCGTCCCTGCCGTTGGGGCGGGCCGGGCGCGCCGAGGAGGTCGCGGCGTTGGCCCTGTTCCTCGCCTCCGACGAGTCGAGCTACTCGACCGGGTCGGAGTTCGTCTGCGACGGCGGGATGACGGCCGGGATCCACCGGAGCCGTTGACCACTCGCCGCGCCGAACCTCAGTCGCCGAGCCGCGGGATCAGCTCGCGTAGTTCGCGCGGCTTGGTGATCGGACGGACGTCGTCGCGTCCGAACCACGACGGCGCCGGCGCCCGGTCGGTGCGGGCCCAGTCGGGCACCCCGGTCGGCCAGTGCTTCCGGGTCATCCGCTCGACCGGCGTGACCCCCGTCCGGCGCACCGCGTCGGCGAAGTCGGTGGCGGTCGCCCGGGCACCCTTGACGTCCCAGTAGTCCTCCTCGCCGGCCCACCGACCGTCGCCCGCGTACCAGGCGACCGACAGACCGGCGAAGTCGAAGTACGGCGGGCCGTCGGGGTCGGGGTTGTCGCGGCGGTTCTGCATCGACCACACCACCTTGTCGTCGTCGACGACGTACCACTCGAGCACGGTGTAGATCTCGGGCACGCCCGCCATGACCGGGTCGATCCAGGTGCGGATCTCGTCGCGCCCGATCATCGTCCCCCAGAAGTGCTCGACGTAGCGGGCGTCGTCGGTGAACAGGTCGGCCCACCCGGTCCAGTCCTCGAGGACGCACCCCAGCTCGTAGAAGCGGCCGAACTCGGCGTCGACCTCGGCCCGTGAGAACCGTCCCATCAGCGCAGCCTCCACTCCTGGCGGCGCCCGGACGCGAACTGGTCCTGGCCCGCCCGCATGCCGTCGGCGGAGGTGCCCATGGCGATGAACGTGTACGCCTGGTCGAGCGCCTGCTTGTGGCCGAGGTCGCGCGCCGCCCACAACGCCCGGATCGTGCCCTGCACCGCCAACGGCGGGTACGACGCGATCTCCTCGGCGATCCACCGGGCCCGGTCGTGCAGGTCGGCGACGGGGCAGATCTCCGACACCAGCCCGATCTGGTGCGCTCGCTCGGCGCTCATGCGCTCGGCGTTGCCGGCGATGGAGAGTCGCATGATCTCGGGGAACGGCACCTTGTGGAGCATGTGGATCGGCTCGAACGCCGTCGGCATGCCGTACGACACGTGCGGGTCGAAGAAGGTGGCGTGGTCGGCGGCGATGATGAACTCGACCTCGCCGAGCATGTAGAACGCGCCGCCGCAGGCCATGCCGTTGACCGC
>JAFMJM010000309.1 GCA_017853455.1 Acidimicrobiia bacterium
CCACCGCCGCCCGGGCGTGCGCCGCCGACCCCGCGGTCAAGGCCGTCGTGGTGGCCGGCAGCGAGCGGGCGTTCGCCGCCGGCGCCGACATCTCCGAGTTCGGTGACGCCGACCAGGCCCGCGTGGTGGCGGCGTCCTTCCGGACGGCGGGCGACGCGCTCGGCGAGATCCCGCGGCCGGTGATCGCCGCGATCTCCGGGTTCGCGCTCGGTGGTGGGCTCGAGGTCGCGCTCGCCTGCGACCTGCGCATCGCCGCCGACTCCGCCCGGGTCGGTCAGCCCGAGATCCTGCTCGGCCTCATCCCCGGTGGCGGCGGCACGCAGCGCCTCGCCCGCCTGGTCGGTCCGGCGCGGGCCAAGGAGCTCACCTGGAGCGGTCGGCAGGTGCGCGCCGACGAGGCGCTCGCCCTGGGCATCGTCGACCGGGTCGTGCCCGCCGCCGAGCTCGAGGCGGCGGCGCTGGCGTGGGCGGGCGAGTTCGCCACCGGTGCGGTCGTGGCGATGGGCCTGGCCAAGCACGCCATCGACCGGGGCCTCGACCTGGCGCTCCCGGCCGCCCTCGACCTCGAGGTGACGGCGTTCGTCGACACGTTCGCCACCCACGACGCCGCCGTCGGCATCGCGTCCTTCCGGGAGCACGGTCCCGGCAAGGCCGTCTTCGAGGGCCGGTGATGGTTCGGGTGCGCAGCCGGCGGGCGGTCGGCGCGTTCGGCGCCGCGACCCTGCTCGTCGGGCTCGCCGGGCTGATCGGGCTGCTCGGCGTCGGTCAGGCGATCGCCGCCCCGAATCCGATGACGACCATGGGTGACGCCGCGGGGTCCACCGGATCCGGCGCGGGCGGATCCGCGGCGGCGAGCACCGCGGCCGCCGGCGGCATCACCCTGAAGGCCGGGATCAGCAGCGTGGCGTCGGGGAAGGTGGCGGTGCTCGAGTTCCTGCCCGAGCGGGCGAGCGTCGCCGTGGGCGATCCGGTCACCTGGACGTTCCCGAGCACCGAGCCGCACTCGGTCACGTTCGTGCCGGCCGGAGCGCCCCAGCCCCGCTTCCAGACCGACCCGTCGCTCGCCGCGCCCACGCCGACCACCGGGCCGGTCACGACCTCGACGTTCGTGAACTCCGGATTGCTGCCGACCCCCACCTCCGAGGGGGTGCCGACCTTCACGCTCACGTTCGGCGCGCCGGGGACCTACTCCTACTTCTGCATCCTGCACCCGAACATGGTCGGCACCCTCGACGTCGGCGCGACGACCGAGCCGCAGCGCGCGGTCACCGCCCGGGGCTACGACGAGGGCATCCGCTACGTCCGCGAGGGGCGGGCCGCGCAGCGGGCGCTGCTCGCCGAGGCGCCCGTCCGCACCCGCAACGCCGACGGCACCACCACCTGGACGGTCGAGATGGGCACGTCGACCGAGCACACCGAGGTGTACTCCTACGCGCCGTCACCGACGACCGTTCGCACCGGCGACACCGTGACGTTCGTCAACGACTCGGCGGCGCCCCACACGTCGAGCTTCGGGGGCAAGCTGGTCCCGCTCGACCCCGAAGCGCCCACGGTCAAGGCGCCGGTGCCGGGGCCCGGACCCCTCCGGCTGGTGCCCGACACCTACCTCAACACCGGCTGGCTCCCGCCCGGAAAGGTTCCCGGTGCGGCGCCGCTCGCCGCGCGGTCGTTCTCGTTCGTCGCCGGCGAGCCGGGGCGCTACGAGTACGTGTGCGTGCTCCACGTCCCGTCGGGAATGGCCGGGAGCATTCGCGTCCGCGACTGATCGCCCGGGTCGGGCTACTGCCCGTCGGCGACGTAGGTGCGCAGCCGGTCGAGGTTGCGCTTCCAGACGTGGGTCAGCACCGGCTTGCCGAACACCTCGCCGAGCGGTCCGCCCAGCCACCACGGGAAGGTCAGGGCCTCGCTCCAACAGAAACGGGTGCCGTCGCCCTCGGCGTGCAGGGTGAACCGGCCCGTGCCGGTGACCGCACCCCGGTGCTCGATGCCCATCACCGCGCCGTCCTCCCACTCGGTGACGGTCATGCGGTCGGTGGTGCGCAGGGGCCCGACCTTGGTCAGGCAGTCGAAGGCGGTGCCCACGCCCTGGCGCTGGTCGGTCACGAACGTGATCGACGCCGCGTCGGCCATCCAGGCGGTGTGGGTCTCGACGTGCTCGACGGCCCGCCACACCACGTCCGGCGCGGCGGGGATCTCGGTGCAGAGATGGATGTGGACGGTCATGGGGTGCCTCCGGCGGACGCGGTGCGCAGCCGCTCGGCGGCGACGACGGGATCGAGGGTGTTGACGAGGAGCCCCGTGCCGAGCTCGAAGCCGGCGATCGTCGACACCCGCGGCACCACCGTGACGTACCAGTGGAACCGGGCGTCGGGCACGGCGGAGCGGTGCGGGGCGGAGTGGACGACCACGTTGTAGGCAACCGCGCCGTACACGGCGGTGATTCCGGCCGCGACGTCGCGGACCGCCCGGCCCACGCCGAAGAGGTCGGCGTCCGGGGCGTCGGCGAACCGGGGGCCGGCCGTCACGGCGGTCACCCGGACCTCGGAGGGGCTGGCGGCGGCGGCCGGGCACCAGGCGACGACCGGGCCGTCGAGGACGCCCGAGCCGGTCGAGGCGGCGACGGCGGCGTCGGCCAGGACCAGGTCGGTCCCGGCCGCGGCGAACCGTGCGCAGCCGTCGGCCACCAGCGGGGGGACGAGGCCCACCGAGATCACCTGGGCGTGCGGGTGGGCGATCGACGCCCCGGCGGCGCGCCCGTGGTTGACCAGCACCTGGGTGTGGGCGAGCCCGGCGTCGGCGTGTGCACGGGCCCGGTCGCGCAGCACTCCCCACAGCTCGTCGACGGCCCCGTCGTCGAGGCGGGCGAGATCCCGGTCGTGGTCGGGATCGAGGACGACCACCTCGTGGGCGCCGGCGCCCCCCGGACCGGGGTCGGCGCCACCGACGATCGGGAAGAGGTTCGGGAAGGCCCGGACCCGCCAGCCCGGCTCGCCGGCGACGCCGGGTCCGGTGCGTTGCGCCTCGGGTGGGGTCTGCTCCTCGTGGCCCGGGCAGAACGGGCACGAGGCGACGGCATCGGCGTCGACCGGTGGTGGGGCCACGGTGTGGGGGCGGGCGGCGCGCCCGGGTGCGAGCAGCACGAGACGGCCGGTGAGCGCGTCGTGCCGCAACTCGCTCACGTCGTCACCGCCGTCTCCG
>JAFMJM010000310.1 GCA_017853455.1 Acidimicrobiia bacterium
CGGGCGTCTACACGACGGCGGTCGGCTACGCGGGTGGATTCACCCCCAACCCCTCCTACGAGGAGGTGTGCTCCGGGCGCACCGGTCACACCGAGGTGGTGCTGGCGGTGTTCGACCCGGCCGTCACCTCCTACGAGGCGATGCTGAAGATCTTCTGGGAGAGCCACGACCCGACCCAGGGCATGCGCCAGGGCAACGACATGGGCACGCAGTACCGGTCGGCCATCTACACCCACGACGATCGTCAGCACGACCTCGCCGAGCAGTCCCGGGTGATGTTCCAGCAGGCGCTGGCGGGCACCCGCTTCGGCGAGATCACCACCGAGATCGCCCCCGCCGGTCCGTTCTTCTACGCCGAGCCGTACCACCAGCAGTACCTGGCGGCGAACCCCAACGGCTACTGCGGGCTCGGCGGCACCGGCGTGACCTGCCCGATCGGGATCGCCCGGGTCGACGGATGAGCGTCGACGGCGCGGCCTGTGGCGCTGCCCGCGCCGGCATCCGCGCCCGGCTCGACGGGCTCCTGCGTGATCTCGACCCGGCGGCCCTCGACGCCGTGTGCCCGACGACGCCCGAGTGGACCGGCCGCGACGTGCTCGCGCACCTCGTCGGCGTCGACGCCGACATCCTGGCGGGCAACCTCGCCGGCGCCGGGACCGACGCCTGGACCGCGGTGCAGGTCGCGCAGCGCCGGGGGCGCAGCACGGTCGAGCTGCTCGACGAATGGGCGGAGATCGGCCCCCAGGTCGAGGGCATCGCCGGGGCGTTCGGCGACGCCGCCGGGCAGTGGTGCTTCGACGCCGCCACCCACGAGCACGACCTGCGGCTGCTGGTCGGTGCACCCGGCGAGCAGAACTCCGACGCCGTGGCGCTCGGCACCGCCTGGATGCTCATGCGCATGGGGGAGCGGTTCGACGCCGAGGGTCTCGCCGCACTCACGTTCGCCTTCGCCGACGACGGGGGCACCATCACCGTCGGCACCCGCCTGCCGGCGACCGAGGTGACCGTCGACCGGTTCGACGTCTTCCGCGCCGCCTGCGGGCGCCGCAGTCGCGAGCAGATCGACGCCTGGGGCTGGACGGGTGCGCCGCGCTCCGCCGACCTCGTCCGTCCGCCGTTCTCCCCCGCGCCGAACTCCGTCGTCGAATAGCGCCGTGCAGCTGCCGCGTTCGCTCGCCCCGTTCCGTCGGCGCGCCTACGCACGTTTCTGGTTCGGGGCGTTCGTCTCCAACATCGGCACCTGGATGGAGACGGTCGGGGTCGGCATCCTGGTCACGAAGCAGACGGGGCAGGCCGGGTGGACCGGCATCGTCGCCGCGGCCGGCTTCCTGCCGTCGGCGTTCGCCGGCCTGATCGGCGGCGTGCTGGCCGACCGACTGCCGCGCCGCATGCTGCTCCTGTGCACGCTGCTCGTCCAGACCGCGATGGCGACGCTGCTGACGGTGCTCGCCGTCACCGGCAACGCCCATCCGGTCGGGGTGACGCTCATCGTGTTCGTGTCGGGCACGGCGGGCGCGATCGGCTTCCCCACCTACCAGGCGCTCCTCCCCGACCTGGTGCCCGCCGAGGACGTCCCGGCGGCGATGGCGCTCGGCTCCGCACAGTGGAACCTCGGACGGGTGGTCGGCCCCGCGCTGGCGGGGATCGTCATCGGGATCGGCGGCTACGGCTGGGCCTTCGGGATCAACGCGCTCTCGTTCTTCGCCGTCATCGCGGCGGTCGTCCCGATGCGTCTGCCGCCGCCCGCCGGGCACGGGGGGCAGAAGGTCCTGTCGGCGATCGCCGACGGCGTGCGCCACGTCCGCCACGACGACGGCCTGCGCGCCGTGGTGACGTACCTGTCGTTCAACTCGCTGCTCGCCGCGCCGTTCATCGCGCTCGTCCCGGCGGTGGCGTTGAAGGTGTTCGACAACGGCCGGTTCGGCACCTCGATGCTGGTGACCGCCCAGGGCGCCGGGGCGGTGCTGATGGCGCTCGTCGCCGGCGGGCTGTACCACAAGGTCGGGCAGCGGTCGGTGGTGCTGGTGTCGTTCCTCTTCCTGCCGCTGGCGCTGGTGGCGTATGCGGCGGCACCGACCCTCGGGCTGGCCGCGGCCGCCATCTTCGTGGTGGGCGCCGGGTACCTGGCGTGCCTGTCGGGGTTCAACACCATCGCCCAGCTGCGGGCGCCGATCGCGCTGCGGGGGCGGGTGCTCAGCGTCAACATGGTCGCCCTCGGCCTGCTCTACCCGATCGGCGCGATCACCCAGGGCTGGATCGCCGACCGCATCGGCCTGCGCTGGACGATCGGCGGTGCGGCGGTGCTCCTCGGCGCGCTCACCCTCCTGGTGCGTACGCTGCGGCCCGGGTTCGACCGTGACCTCGAGGGGCTCCAGGAGCTCCTCTGACCTCCCGCCCGCAGCCGGGCGGCCGACCTCCCGGGGGGACGATGACGATCGCACGCGAACGCCGCGGCAAGGTGGAGATCCTCCGCCTGAACCGGCCCGAGGCCCGCAACGCCATCGACCCGGCCACCTCGGCCTCGATCGAGGCGGCGCTCGACGAGATCGAGGCCGACCCGGGCGTGTGGTGCACGATCATCACCGGGACCGGTCCGGTGTTCTGCGCCGGCGCCGACCTGCGGGTGATCATGGGCGGCGGCGGGATGGACATCATGACCGAGCGCGGCGGGTTCGCCGGGCTGGTCGAGCGACCCCTCACGAAGCCGCTCATCGGGGCGATCAACGGCACCGCGTTCGCGGGTGGGTTCGAGATCACGCTGGCGTGCGACCTCGTGGTCGCGGCCGACACCGCGTCGTTCGGTCTGCCCGAGGTCCAGCGCGGTCTGCTCGCGTCGGCGGGCGGGCCGATCCGGCTGGCCCAACGGGTGCCGCTCGCGGTGGCGCTCGAGATCGCGATCCTCGGCGAGCCGATCACCGCCGCCCGGGCGCTCGAGCTCGGCCTGGTCAACCGGGTGGTCCCCGCCGACCGGGTGCTCGACGAGGCCCTGGCGGTCGCCGATCGCCTGATCGCCAACAGCCCCGCCGCCGTGCGCGGCGCCCGCGAGCTGGTGCGGGGGGCCGCCGACCTCGACGACGCCGCCGCCTGGGAGCTCAACCGCCGCCTGATGCGCGAGGTGGGTCGGTCGCCCGACGGCATCGAGGGCGCCACCGCCTTCATCGAGAAGCGCGCCCCCGTCTGGGCCGACCCCACCTGAC
>JAFMJM010000039.1 GCA_017853455.1 Acidimicrobiia bacterium
GAGCAGGTCGACCGAGTGCAGGAAGTTGAAGATCATCACCGGCTTGAACACGTTGAGCTCGAAGTTGCCCTGCGAGCCGGCGATGCCGATCGTGGCGTCGTTGCCGAGCACCTGCACGCAGACCATGGTCATGGCCTCGCTCTGGGTCGGGTTGACCTTGCCCGGCATGATCGACGAGCCCGGCTCGTTCTCCGGCAGGATCAGCTCACCGAGCCCGGCGCGCGGGCCCGACGCCAGCCACCGGACGTCGTTGGCGATCTTCATCAGCGACACGGCGAGGGTCTTGATCGCCCCGTGGGCGAACACCAGGGCGTCGTGGGCGGCGAGCGCAGCGAACTTGTTGGGCGCCGACACGAACGGCAGGCCGGTGAGCTCGGCGATCTTCGCCGCGCACCGCTCGGCGAACTCGGGGTGCGTGTTGATCCCGGTGCCGACCGCGGTGCCGCCGATGGCGAGCTCGTAGAGGCCGGGCAGCACCTGCTGGACGCGCCGCAGGTCGTCGTCGAGCTGGGCGACGTAGCCGCCGAACTCCTGCCCGAGGGTGAGGGGCACGGCGTCCTGGAGGTGGGTGCGGCCGATCTTGACGATGTCGGCGAACTCCGCCGACTTTGCGGCCAGGGCGGCGCGCAGGGCCTCGACCGAGGGCACCAGCCGGTGCACGACCTCTTCCACCGCGGCGATGTGCATGGCGGTCGGGAAGGTGTCGTTCGACGACTGCGAGCGGTTGACGTGGTCGTTGGGGTGGATCGGGTCCTTGGAGCCCCGGGCGCCACCGGCGAGCTCGATCGCCCGGTTGGAGATGACCTCGTTGACGTTCATGTTGGTCTGGGTGCCCGAGCCGGTCTGCCAGACGAACAGGGGGAACTCGTCGTCGTGCCGGTGGTCGAGGATCTCGTCGGCGGCGCGGACGATCAGGTCGCACTGCTCGTCGGTGAGCTTGTCGAGGTCACGGTTGACCAGGGCGGCGGCCTTCTTGAGCAGCGCCATGCCCCGGATGACGGCCGGCGGCATGTGGTCGCCACCGATCGAGAAGTGGTGCAGCGACCGCTGGGTCTGCGCACCCCAGTACTTGTGGTCGGGGACCTCGATCGGGCCCATGCTGTCGGTCTCGGTGCGGGTCGGGGTCCCCGGCTCGATGTGGTCGCTCATGGCTGGCCGCTCCTCGGCGTCGACGTCCCCGGGCGTCCCCGGGACTGCCCCGGAACGTAGTGCCGGACGCTCCCCCGGCCGGAACCCGGGCCCCGGATCCGACGCCGCTCGCGCCCTCCGGATCGCTCAGGCGCCGGGGCCGTGCCCGGCCTTGCGGGCCAACCGGTCGAGGTGGCGGTCGACGAACGGCCGCAGCAGCGCCCCGGCCCGCACCAGCACCGTCGTGGTCGGGTCGGAGGTGATGACCAGCCGGTCACGCTCGATCCCCCGGACGATGGTCCGACCGACCGCTCCGGCGGTCCGGGGCTCGATGTTGGCCGAGACTGCCCTGGTGGCGTCGGGCTTGTGGCGGTTCTCCTCGGCGTACCCGGGCGTGTCGGTGTCGGGCGGGTACGAGCAGGCGACCACGATCCCGTAGGGGGCCAGCTCGGGCCGCAGCGTCTCGGCCAGGCCCCGGACAGCGAACTTCACGGGCGCATAGGCGCTGTAGCCGACCACGCCGAGGGTGGCGACCGTCGACGAGACCAGCACCAGGTGCCCGCGGCGGCGCTCCACCATCCCCGGCACGACGGCGCGCAGCACGTGGACGGTGCCGAAGTAGTCGACCTCCATCTGGTCGCGAAAGGCCGCGTCGTCGAGTTCGGTGAACCCGCCGGGGAGGGCGTAGCCGGCGCTGGTGACGCAGACGTCGACCGGCCCGAGGGCCGTCTCGGCCGCGACCACCGCTCGTTGCACCGCCGCCGGGTCGGTGACGTCGGCCGACTCGGCGACGACCGACCCCGGTCCGGCGGTGGCGACCCGGGTCACCCGGTCACACGCCGCCGCGAGCCGCCCGGGGTTGCGCGCCACGATCGAGACCCGGGAGCCAGCGGCCGCGCACTGCTCCGCGACGGCCAGACCGATGCCGCTCGACCCCCCGGTCACCAGCACGTGCGCGCCCGCCAGCCTCGTCACCCCGAGATGGTGCCACACCCCCACCCGGAGTGTCCGCCCCCGCCCGTGTTGTTTGGACGTTTCGTGGGGCCAGAGGCCCCCGAAACGTCCAAACAACGAACCTGGGGTGGTCGACCGGGTCGACGGTCGACCGGGTCAGCGGGTGGGGTCGCCCCACATGAACTGGGCCATCATCGGGCGGATGGCGGCGTCGATCACCTCGACGCGCACCCCGAGCGGGTCCCGGTGGTAGATCCAGGCCGGGTCGCCGTCGCCGCCCGAGCGGATCTCGAGCGGACAGCCGACCCCGGCGAAGTGCTCCGACGCCGCGGCCGGCGACGAGCCGTAGAACCCGATGTGGTGCAGGTTCGAGTACTCGTTGCAGACCCAGGGGGTACCGGGCGCCTCCTCGATCAGCTCGAGGTAGGGCGGCTCGGCCGAGTAGCAGATCCGGTTGAGCACCGGCGTGACGGTGCCGTCGGCGTCGACGATCTCGATCTGGTTCTCCATCGGGGTGGCCCACCCGATGCCCAGCAGCTCGGTGAAGTGGGCCATGCCGGCCTCGAGGTCGGGGACCACGATCCCGACGTGCATCAGCTCGGTGAGATCCATCGTCGCCTCCTAGGGCTCGACCACGACGCGGATCGCGCCGGCCGACTTGTCGGCCGCCACCCGGTACGCCTCCTCGGCGTCCTCGATCGGGAAGCGGTGGGTGATCAGCGCGTCGACCAGGTCGGGCTCGGACGCGAGCAGCGCCGCCGCCTGGTCGAAGTCGCGGCCGTGGTCGTGGGTGCAGTACCCGAGCGACGGCACGGTCCGGACCTCCTTGTTGAAGCAGACGTGCTGGGGCCACTCGGTACCGGGCGGCAGCACCCCGAGCACCCCCATCGAGCCGCCGGGCCGCGCGAGGTCGGCCGCCCGGTGCAGCGCGCTCTCGGTCCCGGCCGCCTCGATGACCACGTCGTAGAACCCCGACGGCTGCGTGGCGCCGAGACGCTCGCCGAGCTCGACCTGGTGGGGGTGGCGCGCCTCGAGCGACACCTCGGCCGCACCCATCGCCCGGGCGGCGGCCAGGGCCATCAGACCGATGGCCCCCGCACCCACGACCGCGACCCGCATCCCCGGCGCCGTGCCGGCGGTGCGCACCGCGTGCCACGCGACGGCAGTGGGCTCGACCAGCGCGGCGTCGGCGACGTCGAGCCCGTCGGGAAGTCGCACCACCGAGCGGGCCGGGGCCCGGAACCACTCGCTCATCCCACCGTCGGCGGTGATGCCGAGGGCCGTGGTGGGCACCGTGGGGCAGTGGTTGTAGTCACCGGCCGCGCAGTGCTCGCAGTCCTCGCAGCCGAAAATGGCTTCGATCGCCACCGGCGTGCCGTCGGCGAGGGTCCCGGCCAGCTCGTGACCGAGGATCTTCGTGCTGCCGTACTTCAGGTAGGTGTAGTCGGAGGCGCAGATGCTCGCCGAGCGGATCCGGATCAGCTCCCACGGACCGTCGGGCTCGTCGACCTCGACGACCTGCACCCCCGGCGGCGCTCCCCGGACTGCCAACATCCCCGTGCCTCCCCGTCAGCGTGGCGGACGATCGGACCCTGCCACCGGGCGGAGCATACGGCAACAATGGAACGGTGAACCCCGACGCTCCCGGCACCCCGAGCATCCCCGGCACCCTCGCCGGCTCGCGCCTCCCGATCGTGGTCGACGTCAACCTCGAGCCCGACCTCCGGTGCCCACCCCTCGGCCGGGCGGCCGCGTGGGACGGTGTCGACGCGACCGTCGGCCTGGTCGAGGCCTGGCGGGCGGGCGCCGACGACCGGCGGGTGACCTGGCTGTGGCGGTGTGACCCCCAGGTCGGGGTCGTCAACGGCGATCCGGGTTGGGCCCTCGACCGGTGGTCGGACCAGATCGACGCGGCCCGCGGACGGGGCGACACCGTGGGGATCCACACCCACCTCTGGCGCTGGTCCGAGCCGATCGGCGCCTTCGTGAGCGACGCCGACAACGCCGACTGGAAGACCGAATGCGTCGGCCGGAGCGTCGAGACCTTCACCCGGGTCGCGGGCGCTCCCCCCACCGTCGGCCAGATGGGCGATGCCTACATGGACGCCGTCATCCTGGCGGCGTACCTCGAGCACGACCTCCGCATCGACCTCACGGTCGAACCCGGGGCCCCGGCCCGCGAACGGATGGTGCACACCGAGTACGTCACCGGGACCATGCCCGACCGACGCCGTAGCCCCCGCGTCCCGTACCACCCCCGGACGAACGACCCCCTGCGCACGGCGCGGCGACGCACCGGCCCGCTGACGATGATCCCCACCACCACCGCGGCCACCCCGTTGGTCGTCGACGGTGTGGTCGTCGATCCGCCCGGCACGGCCGCCAACTTCGGAGTGGCTCCCGAGCGGTTCCGGCACGCGGTGACCACCGGCCTGGCCGCCTCCGTGCGCGCCGGCACGCCGTACGTGCACGTCCTGGCCCGCAGTGACATCGGCATCGATGCCGCCCTGGCCCAGAACGCGGCCCGCAACCTCGAATGGCTGGCCGGGGGGATGCGCGGCGCCGCCGACCCGTGGGGTGGCGTCGAGTTCGTGACGCCGGAGCAGCTGCTCACCCGGACGACAGCGGGCTGAACGACCGGCGCCGGTCAGACCGTCCGGAGGCGCACGCCGAACGCCGCGAACACGGCCCGCATCCCGGCCGACGCCCGCGGCCGCAGCGGCGGTGGCGTCAGGCGCACCAGCAACGCCCCGGCCCGGAGCACCCGCGGGTGGCGCAGCGTCCAGCAGACGAGTCGGCGCCGACGGCCGGTGGCGCCCGCGACCCGGGCGAGGTCGGTCGCGATCCGCCCCAACGCCGCGGCCGCCGGCCGATCGCCGCTGCGGACCATGGCGGCGAACTCGAGCAGGGTGGCCTCGTGGAGGCGCGGGTAGCACACGTCGTGCACCCAGTAGCGGTTGGAGCGCACGTGGTCGGGCAGCGCATCACGGACCTTGGCGAGGAAGCGCACCCGGCTCCGCTGGAACGACGCCGTCGACGACGAACCCTGGGCGTGCACGCGGTAGACGGTCAACGAATCGCGGACCCCGACCATCCGGTAGCCCGCGCGGAACATCCGGAAGTAGAGGTCGTCGTCCTCGTAGCCGCTCAGCTCCGGGTCGAACCCCCCGACCGCCTCGAACGCCGACCGGCGCAGCACGCTCGCCGACGGGAGCACCATGAGGTCGGCGGCGAGCACCTGGTCGACCGACGTGGGCTCACCCCCGACGCCGTGACGCGCCCGGTAGCCCCGGGTCACGAGGCGCCCGACACCATCGACCTCGTCGAAGTCGGAGTAGACCCACGCCACGTCGGGGGGCGCAGCGGCCAGCACCCCGGTGAGCACCTCCAGGTGGGTGGGCGTCCACCGGTCGTCCTGGTCGCAGAACGCGATGACGTCGCCGGAGGCCAGCCGCACCCCGGCGTTGCGGGCCGCGGACTGACCCTGGTTGGTCCGCCGCTCCACCTTGACCGGCACCGCGCCCCGCCGGTCGGCGACGAACGCGGCGATCTCGTCGGCACCGAGGTCGTCGGAGCCGTCGTCGACCACCACCACCTCGTCGGGCGGACGGGTCTGGTCGAGCACCGAGGCCAGGGCGGCCACGCAGTGGTCGGCGCCGTTGTGGAGCGGGATCACGACGCTGACGCGGCCATCGACCATCGGCCGAGGCTAGCCAGCCGCCGCTGCGAAACCCCTAGGAGACGTCACCCACGGGGACGAACGCAGCCAGGAGGGAACCGAGTCGTTCCCGATCGGTGAGCGACAACGTCACCTCGGCGGCGGCGGCGTTCTGACGGATACGACCGGGGTCGCGGCTCCCCGGGATCGGCACGACCGAGGGCGTCTGATCGAGCAGCCACGCCAGCGCCAACTGGGCGGGGGTGAGGCCCCACTCGTCGGCCAACGCCACGATCGGCGCGTACGCCGCGTTGTTGGCGGTGAGGTTGTCTCCCGTGAGCCGCTGCACGTTGGCGCGGAAGTCGTGACCACCGGTCGCGGTGAGGCCGCCGGCGAGGAAGCCCCGGCCGATCGGCGAGTACGCCACCACCCCTACGTCGGTCTCCTCGCACCGGGCGAGCAGCGCGGGGTCGATCGGATGCCACATCGACCACTGCACCTGGACCGCCGCGACCGGCGTGACCGTCTGGGCGCGGCGCAGGTCGTCGGCGGTCGGGTTGGAGAGCGCGACGTGGCGGACGAGCCCGGCGGCGACCAGGTCGGCGACCGCACCGGCGGTCTCCTCGATCGGCACCTCGGGATCGGTGAAGTGGGGCTGGTAGAGGTCGACGTGGTCGACACCGAGTCGGGTGAGACTGCGCTCGCAGTAGGCGCGCACGAGCCGGGGCTCGGCGTTGATGCGGAAGTCGTCGACCGACCACCGCACCGGCAGCCGGTGGACCGGCTCGCCCGGGAACGGCTTCAGACCGAACTTGGTGGAGATCTGGACCTCGTCGCGACGCCGACCGCGCAGGAAGGCCCCGATCTGGAGCTCGCTCGGCCCGTAGACGTCGGAGGTGTCGAGCAGGGTGCAGCCCGCGTCGACCGCAGCCGCCAGCGCCGTATTCGCCCCCGCCTCGTCGGCCGGCGTGTCGTAGGTGCCGATCAGCACCATCGAGCCGTACCCGACGGCGGGCACCGTGAGTCCGCCGAGGGACCGGACGGGCAGGCTCACGGTGCGAGCCAGTCCTCGAGGGCGGCGTCCTCCCAGTCGTCGGGCCCGTAGACGGTGCGCGGCAACGGCGTCATGACGTGGCTGTCGCCGCCGGTGACGAACTCGGCGGAACGCCGGTCCCAGGCGACGATCCGGTCGTCGGCGGTGCCCTCGTCGCAGAGGCCGCGGGTGGTGTCACGGTCGGCGCGGAACCGCACCTGCGCCTCGACGCTGGTGGCCCAGACCATCACGACCTCGTGCTGATTGCTCATCACCTCGTAGAGCCCGGTGGGCTCGTGTCCGTGGTCGCGCATCATCGGGACCCGCTCCTCGGCCACGGCCGCCAGGAACTCGAGCGCGCTCCCGGGCCGGACCGTGAGCACCTCGTGGACGAAGAGGGTCCCCTTGGTACCGCGCGCCGCGATCTCCTCGGTCGACGGCGATCCCGGTACCCCACCGCACAGACGGTCGAATCCGCCGGTGCGCCACTGGGCCGCCTCGTCCCACCAGTCGCCGTAGAACGCCTTGCGCCGCTTGAGGTTCATGCGGTCGACGTTGCTCGCCCAGCCGGACCAGCCCTTGGAGCCGATGTCCCAGATGTTGATCACCTGGGGCCAGCGCCCACCACCCGCTGCGCAGACGTAGAAGGAGCCCTGGAGCCCGAACATGTCGGGCATGCGCAGCACCGGGTCCTTCCAGAGGTGCTCCATGTATGCGTACTGGCCCTGCCCGACGACGTCCACCGTCTCGTGCAGGTAGAGGTTGCGGGTGCTCATCGGTCTCCTCCGGACGGCGAGCCGGTGTCGGTCGGTGTGGTGTGGCGCGCCCGGACGGCTTCCCACTCACCGATCATGGCGGCGAACGTCATCGGGTTGTAGATGTCCTCCTGGTAGTGGAAGCGGCCGTCGCCCGCGTACTTGACCAGGCTGAAGTTGTAGGCCCGGTGGACCGACCCGTCGCCGGGGTCCTCCATCACGGACCAGGCCTGGAACAGGATCCAGCCCCGCTCCTCGTCGACGACGTGCCACTCCACCGGGAACTCGGCGATGCAGTTGCCGGGATGGTCCTCGACCATCGACCGGCGGTAGAAGGCCAGGACCTCGTCGCGACCGTGCATCTCCCCGACCAGGTGCTCGAGGTAGGTGCAGTCCTCGGTGAAGTGGTCGGCGAACCGGGTCCAGTCACCCGTGTCGGCGCCGTGGGCGGCGGCGGCCAGGTACGACGCGAACGCCCGCTCCAACTCGTCCCGGGTCCACGCATCCATCCGTCCCTCCCCTCGGACCGGTTCCGGCCGTCGGCGCACCGTAACCCGGAACCGGCATCCGGGCCCCGGACCGTGGCACCATGCTCCGCGGTTCCGACCTTGCGCCGCGCCGACCGGCGCCCGACCCCAGGAGACCCCGTGGCCGACCTCGTCGCATCCCGTACCCCGTTCGTCGACGGCGCCTTCGTGCCGGGTCGCGGCGAGGCCCTCACGGTGATCGACCCGTGCACCGAGGAGCCGGTCGCCACGGTCGAGGGGGCGTCCGTGGAGCAGGTCGAGGAGGCGATCGTCGCCGCCCGCCGGGCCTTCGACGAGGGGCCCTGGCCGCGGATGAGCGTCGACGAGCGTTGCGCCGTGATGGACCGCTACGCCGAGGCCCTGGCGGCCCGCGAGGAGACGATCCTGGCCACCGTGGTCGCCGAGGCCGGTTCGACCCAGCTGTTCGGTCGGGCCGCGCAGGTCGGGATGGGGCTGGCCGGCGCCCGCGAGCACGTCGCGATCGCCCGGCGCCTCCCCGAGTGGGAGCACAACGAGCTGCCCCTGCCCGAGTACGTCGCCGGCGGCAAGGTCAAGGTGTCGGTGCGGGTCCACGACCCGCTCGGAGTGGTGGCGGCCATCTCCCCGGCGAACTTCCCGTTCACCACCAACGCCTGGAAGGTCGTGCCGGCCCTCCTCACCGGGTGCACCGTGGTCCTGCGCCCGAGCCCGACCACTCCCCTCTCCGCCACGGTCATGGCCGAGGCGGCGCTCGAGGCCGGGCTGCCCCCGGGTGTGCTCAACGTCGTGCCCGAGACCACTCCAGCGGGCGCCGAGCTCCTCACCACCCACGACGGGGTCGACTGCGTGTCGTTCACCGGCTCGACCGGCGTCGGGCGGCGCATCGCCGCCGCGGCGGCGCCGGGCATGAAGCGGCTCATCCTCGAGCTCGGCGGCAAGAGCGTGCAGTGGTACCTCGACGACGCCCTGGCGAACGGCCCCGGGGCTGCGGTGGCCGGTGCCGCCGCGGTGTTCGCGGCCCACGCCGGGCAGGGCTGCTCGCTCCAGACCCGAATGCTCGTGCCGCACGCCCACAAGGACGCCGTGCTCGAGGCGGTGGCCGCCATGGCCGGGGCCCTGACCGTGGGTGACACCCGCGACCCGGCCACCGTGGTCGGTCCGGTCGTCTCGGCGGCGTCGCGCGACCGCATCGAGCGCCTGGTCGCCGAAGGGGTCGCCGCCGGGGGTCGCGTCGTCGTGGGCGGTGCGCGCCCCGACCACCTCGCGCGCGGGTACTTCTACCTCCCGACGGTCGTCGACGTCGACGACAACGCCAACCCGCTCGCCCAGGAGGAGATCTTCGGGCCGGTCATCACGGTGCAGGGCTACGGCAGCATCGACGAGGCCGTGGCGATCACCAACGACTCGCGCTACGACCTGTCGGCCGGCGTCTACAGCGCCGACCCGGCGGCCGGCCTGGCCCTCGCCCCCCGGATCCGCACCGGCACGGTGCAGGTCAACGTCGGCGCCGCCGGCTCGTACACCCCGATGGGCGGCGCCAAGACGAGCGGCATCGGACGTGAGCGCGGCGTCGAGGGCATCCGGGCCTTCCAGCAGGCCAAGCACGTGGTGGTGGGCTCGCTCTGAGCCGACCACCGGCCGCGTTGTGCGGAGTCAGCCCGCCGCGACGTCCTTGAGCACCCCGAGGGTGTGGGTCGCGGCGAGGCGCTCGTCGAGATAGGCGGGTGCCTCGAGCGTGTCGATGAACCAGCCGGTCGGGCACATGGTCAGGATCTCGACGAACGAGAAGCCGACGTCGGCGACCTGCACCTCGAACGCCCGCTGGAGCATCTTGCGGGTCCGGGCCACGTTGCCCGCGTTGTTCACCGCACACCGCCCGACGAAGGCGACCCCCTCGAGGTCGACGAGCAGGTTGGACAGTCGGATCGGGTATCCGTGCTCGCGACCGTCGCGGCCGTCGAGGGTGTTCTTGGTGCGCTGACCGAGCACCGTCGTCGCGGTGATGTGCCCACCGGTCTCCCCGAAGACCCCGTTGTTGAGCATCACACAGGTGATCCGCTCGCCGCGGGCGGCCGCGTGGATGACCTCCTGCAGCCCCTCGTTCACCATGTCGCCGTCGCCCTGGATGGTGAAGACCACCGTGTCGGGCTTGGCCCGCTTGATGCCGGTGGCCACCGACGGGGCCCGGCCGTGGAGCGCCTGGGCGACCTCGCAGTCGAGGTTGTTGGAGAACGCCGTGTAACAGCCGATCCCGAACACGCCGATGCTGCGCGACACGACGTCGATCTCCTCGAGCGTCTCGAGCACCGAGCGCATGGCGATCGGCTCGCCGCACCCGGGACAGAGATGATGGTGACCCTCGTCGACCAGGGTCGGCGTGAAGTCGTCGACCAGGCGCGCCCCCTGCGGCGCACCGTCGGTGTCGAGCACCGCCCGACCATCGACGGTGACGACCCGCAGCTCGTCGGACCGGTGGATCATGATCCCTCCATCTCGTCGAGCACTCCCGCGAACCGCCGCCGCAGGACCTCGACGTCGTAGTCGGGCGCGATGCCGAACCCCGACGAGTCGAGGCTGAGCCCACCGACGAACCGGGTGGGCACCGCGCCGTCGAGCGCCAGCCGCACGTCGTCGACCATCTGGCCCTGGTTGTTCTCGTAGACCGCGACCAGACGGGCCCCGGCGGCTGCGTCGCGCAGCGCCGCATCGGGGAACGGGAACAACGTGATCGGACGCACCAACCCGACCCGCCGCCCATCGGCCCGGAGTTCGGCCACGGCGGCGCGTGCGTACTTCGCGGCGGTCCCGAAGGCGACCACGACCAGGTCGGCGTCGTCGCAGTCGACCACCTCGGCCATCCGCTCGACGCCGTCGACCATCGCCGCGGTCTTCGCAGCCATCCGGGTGTAGAAGTCGTTGAGGTCGTACCCGGGTCGGTCACGGCGCTTGGTGTCGCCGAGCGGCGAGACGAGCCGGGCCTGCCCGGTGCCGCTCGTGGAGCCGTCGAGGGCCCAGTCCTTGACCGGCAGGGGTCCCAGGTCGAGCGGAGTGGGGTCGACCGAGGCGTAGGTGTGGGCGGTGTAGTAGTCGGCGAAGAGGACCACGGGAGTGCGCCACCGGTCGGCGAGGTGGAAGGCCTGCTGCACCAACGTCACCGCTTCGGCGACGTCGAGCGGGGCGAGGACCGGTGTGCGGTAGTCGCCGTGGCCACCGCCGCGGGTGGCCTGGAAGTAGTCGCCCTGGGCGCGGGCCATGTTCAGGATCACGAGCGGGATCTGCGCCAACGCGGCCTCGGCGATGGACTCCTGCATCAGCGACAGGCCCTGACCGGTCGAGCCGGTGGCCGAGCGGGTCCCGGTGACCGCGGCTCCCCACGCCATGCCGACCGCCTCGAGCTCGCTCTCGGCGTTGACGCAGGCTCCCCCCACCTCGGGCAGCCGGCGGGCCATGTGCTCGAGGACCTCGGTGAACGGCGTCATCGGGTAGCCGGTGAAGAACCGGCACCCGGCCGCGATCATCGCCTCGGCGATCGCCTCGGATCCCTCCATCAGCGTCGCGGTCACGGCGCACCCTCCCCGTCGACGGACACCTCGACCGGCTCGGCCAGCTTGTACACCTGAAACACGAAGTCGGGGCAGATCTGCGAGCACGCCTTGCACCCCGTGCAGCCGGGTGCGAGCACCGGGTACCGGTAGCCCCGGCGGTTGACGGCGTGGGTGGTCATCGTGAGCACGCCGGGCGGACAGGCGTCGATGCACAGGTCGCAGCCCTTGCACGCCTCCACGTCGATGACGACGTGGCCCCGGGTCAGCGTCGGGCCGCTCACGCCGTCACCCCGCTCCAGGCCGGATGCGCTCCGGCCTCGACGGCACCGGCCCCGACCCGGAGCGCCTCGCGATTGAGCGCGCCGTGCTCGGTCCGGTAGGGCGGCAGGCTGCGGGCCACCGCCTCGGCCGCGGCGTCGAGCCCGACCAGACCGGTCAGGGCGACCAGCGCACCGACCATCACCATGCTGGCCGTCATGGCGCTACCGAGGCCGAACGCGAGGTCGGTGGCCGGCACCTCGACGACGACGCCCGGTCCGTCGAGGTCACCGACGAAGACCGTGGAGTTCACGAGGAGCAGGCTGTCGGCCCGGAGGCGGTCGCGGACGAAGTCCCAGTAGTCGTGGTGCATGACGACCGCTCCCCACGCCGCCGACACGGTGGGCGGGGCGACGATCGGTCCGTCACCGACCACCACCGTGGCGTGGGTGTTGCCGCCGCGCATCATGCCGCCGTAGCTGCCGAACAGGGACACCTCCCGCCCTTCGAGCACGGCGGCTCGCGCCACGACCTGGGCGGCGAGCTGGACCCCCTGGCCGCCGATCCCGCTCAGGAGCAGCTCCCGCTCGGCCATCAGCCGCGGGCCCACAGGGCGGTGAGGGCCGCTGCGGCCTCGACCGGACGCTGCGCCGGCCAGAAGTGGCCCGAGTCGAGCACGACCAGTTCGGCGCCCACCCGCTCGGCGAGGCGCTCGCCGAAGCGCACCGGCGCGTAGGCGTCGTGGCGCCCCCAGATCACCGCCGCCGGGCGAGCCGGACCGAGGGCGTCGACCGCCGGCTGCCACTCGGCGCCGACCGTCACCGCCGAACGGTAGAGCGCGAGGATGCACGACTTCATCGTGTCGTCGACGTGGTCGGCGAGTGCCCGGGCGGCGGCTTCGCCGATCTCGTCGACGAAGGCGAGGTAGAGCCCGTCACCGCTCATCCCGGCCATGACCTGCTCACCGACCTCGGGGGTCTGCATCAGCTGCGCGGTGTCGTGCCAGACGTACTCGGCGTCGACGGGGCCGCTCCCGGCCGCCCAGGTGCGGATCAGGTCGGGCCGGGTCGAGGCCACCCGCTGGACGAGGAGCGACCCCCAGTCGTGCCCCACCAGGTCGACGGGCTCACCGAACGCCTCGAGCTCGGCGACGACCCACGCGGCGTAGGCCTCCTTGGTCGGTGCGAAGCCGACGGGGATCGGCGCGTCGAACCCGGGCAGCGCCAGGGCCACGGTGTCGGGCCGGGCGACCTCGGCTCGGACGGCGTCCCAGATGCGGAAGGTCTCGGGAACCCCGTGGACGAAGACGGCGGGCATGCGGCGAACCTAGCGAACGTGCGGCCGGCCCGCGGACGCGGTGGCGGCCACCGCCCCGCGGCGTCCCGCACCGCGGGTGCCGCCCCGACTAGGTTCCGGCGGGCCGGTCCGGGGCCACCCTGACCGACAGACCGGCAGCGGGGTGGGTCCATGTGGATGTTGAGCGTCCGTGAGCTCCGGTACCGCCTGCGTCGGGTCCTCCTCGCCGTGGCCGTCGTGGCCGTCGTGTTCGGCATCGCCGTGGCCGTCGACGGCATCAAGCGGACGATCCGGACCGAGCCCCAGCAGTTGACCGACATCCTCGGTGTCGACGGCTGGATCGTCGCCGGGAGCAACCGCAGCCCGTTCGCCACGATGTCCGTGCTCCCCGAGGAGACCGCCGACACGGTCGCGGCGATCCCCGGGGTGCGCTCGGTCCACCCGGTCGTCGCCGGTCGGACCACCGTGGCGTCGCCCGAGCGGGTCAACACCAACCTGATCGGCTTCGACGCCGGGTCCGACCGCCCGCACTGGCTGCACGTCACCGCGGGCCGCATGCCCCGGACCGACCGCGAGGTGGTCGCCACCGCGAACCTGGGGGTGGAGCCCGGCACCACGCTCGAGACCACCGCCGGGAAGCTGGTGGTGGTCGGGATCACCGAGCGCGGCACCTACTTCGCCGGGGCACCCACGCTGTTCACCACGGTGCGCGGGGCCCAGCGGGCGGTCGTGGCCGGCACCCCGTACGTGATGGGCATCGGGTACGTCGGCCGGGTGGCGAGCCCGCCGGCGGGCACCAGCATCGGCACCAACGCCGACACGGTCTCCGACATGCGCCTCACCCTCGACAACGCCTCGACCACCATCGACTTCCTCGCCCTGTTGACCTGGCTGGTCGCCGCCGGTGTGATCGGCGCGATCACCTACCTGAGCGTGGTCGAGCAGACCCGCAACTTCGCGATCCTGCGGGCCACCGG
>JAFMJM010000311.1 GCA_017853455.1 Acidimicrobiia bacterium
TGTGGACGGCGCAGCGCTGGAAGTTCAACCACCCGTACACCTGGGTGAACTCCGGCGGGCTCGGCACCATGGGCTTCTCGGTGCCGGCCGCCATCGGCGCCAAGGTCGGCAAGCCCGAGCGCATGGTGTGGGCCGTCGACGGTGACGGCTGCTTCCAGATGACCGCCCAGGAGCTCGTCACCGCGAGCGCCGAGCGCATCCCGGTGAAGGTCGCCATCCTCAACAACGCCTACCTCGGCATGGTCCGCCAGTGGCAGGAGCTCTTCTACGAGGAGCGCTACAGCGAGGTGTACCTCTCGCCCGACCTGCCCGACTACGTCAAGTGGGCCGAGGCCATGGGCTGCGTGGCGTTCCGGGTCGACACCCCCGAGGACGTCGAGACCACCATCCAGAAGGCCAACGAGGTCGACGACCGACCGGTCGTCATCGACTTCCGCACCGACTACCGGGAGAAGGTGTACCCGATGGTCGCGGCCGGCACCACCAACGACGACGTCATCCTCGACCCCGCCCACGACCCGTTCGCCGCGGGCCACTGAGCGCGGGAGGAACAACGATGAATGCCCAGCACCACATCCTGAGCGTGCTCGTGGAGAACAAGTTCGGCGTGCTCACGCGCGTCACCGGCCTGTTCTCGCGGCGCGGCTTCAACATCTTCTCGCTGGCCGTCGGTCCGACCGAGGACGAGCGGTTCAGCCGGATGACGGTCGTCGTCGACGCCGAGTCGGCGCCGATCGAGCAGATCACGAAGCAGCTCAACAAGTTGATCCCGGTCATCAAGATCGTCGAGCTCTCCCCGGCCGACGCGGTCGAGCGCGAGCTGATGCTGGTCACCGTCAAGGCGACCGCCGAGGCCCGCTCGCAGATCACCGAGCTGGCGTCGATCTTCGAGGCCAAGATCGACGACGTCGGCTACGACGCCCTGACGATCATGGTCTCGGGAGCCCCGTCGAAGCTCGACGCCATGGCCGACCTGCTCCACCCGTTCGGCATCGTCGAGCTGCAGCGCACGGGCCGGGTGGCCCTGCCCAAATTGGCCCGCCGCCCCGCCAAGCTGCGGGCCGTGAAGACCCGGACGGGCTGAACTAGCCTCTCCAGTCCCCGGGAGACCCCGACCTCGGGCCGTCTCCGACCTCTCGCACCACCGACCACGAAGGACCACACCATGCCCGCCACCATCTACTACGACGACGACGCCGACCTCGCCCACCTCGAGGGAAAGACGGTCGCCGTCCTGGGCTACGGCTCGCAGGGCCACGCCCACGCCCGCAACCTCCACGACTCCGGCGTCGACGTGATCGTCGGTCTGCGGGAGGGGTCGTCGTCGTGGGCCAAGGCCGAGGAAGCCGGCCTGAAGGTCCGCACCACCGCCGAGGCGTGCCGCGAAGCCGACATCATCATGGTGCTGCTCCCCGACACCGAGCAGGCGCGGGTCTACGCAGAGGACATCGCCCCCAACCTCGAGGAGCGCAACGCGCTGGCGTTCGCCCACGGCTTCAACATCCACTTCGGTCAGATCACGCCCCCGAAGGGCGTCGACGTGTGGATGATCGCCCCGAAGGGTCCGGGTCACCTCGTGCGCCGCACCTACGAGGAGGGTGGTGGCGTGCCGGGTCTGGTGGCGGTCCACGCCGACGAGACCGGCAAGGCCAAGGAGACCGCCCTCGCCTACGCCAAGGCGATCGGCGCCACCCGCGCCGGCGTGCTCGACACCACCTTCACCGAGGAGACCGAGACCGACCTGTTCGGTGAGCAGGTCGTGCTGTGCGGTGGCCTCACCGAGCTGATCATGGCCAGCTTCGAGACGCTGGTGAACGCCGGGTACCAGCCCGAGTCGGCCTACTTCGAGACGCTGCACGAGGTGAAGCTGATCGTGGACCTCATCTACGAGGGCGGCATCACCAACATGCGCTACTCGATCTCCGACACCGCCGAGTACGGCGACCTCACCCGCGGTCCGCGCATCATCACCGACGAGACCCGCGCCGAGATGCGCGAGATCCTCGACGAGATCCAGTCCGGTCGGTTCGCCAAGGAGTGGATCCTCGAGAACCGTGCCGGCCGCCCGGTCTACAACGCGCTGCGCCGCCGCGGTGCCGAGCACCAGATCGAGGAGGTCGGTGACCGGCTGCGGGCGATGATGCCGTGGATCGGCGCCGGTCGCGCCCGTCCGCAGGACGTCTCGGGCGGCTGATCCGGTGGCCGACGGCGCGCTGGCGCTCGCCGCGGTCGTCGTCGGCTATCTGCTCGGGACGATCCCGAGCGCGGTGATCGTCACCCGGCTCGCCACGCGCGGCCGGGTCGACATCCGCGCGGCCGGGAGCGGCAATCCCGGTGGCTTCAACACCATCCGCCACGTCGGCAAGGTGTGGGGTGCGGTGGTGATCCTGCTCGACGGCGGCAAGGCGGTGCTCGCCGCGCTGCTCGGCTGGCTCCTCGCCGGTGACGCCGGGGCGTACCTGGGCGCGAGCGCCGCGCTGGTGGGTCACGTGGCGCCGGTGTGGACCGGTGTCCGGGGTGGGGGCAAGGGTGTGGCCACGGCCGCCGGGGGGATCCTGGCGGTGTTCCCGATGTTCTTCCCCGTCGAGCTGGTGGTGCTGCTCGTCGCCGCGCTCGCGATCCGGAAGTCGGAGTCGGCGATGTTGGTCGGCATGGTGGCGTGGGTCGTCGGTGCGGTGCTGTGGACGGTGACGGGCTGGAGCACCGGCTGGGGCCCGGCCGGGGGCGGTGGGCTGATCGCCTTCTCGGCGGTCGGCGCCGCGCTCGTGGTCACCAAGTTCCGCCTCGCCGCGCGCTGACCCCGCCCACCCCGTTGTTTGGGTGATTGTGGGGCCTCTGGCCCCCACAATCACCCAAACAACGGTCTTGGGTCAGGCGGCGATGACCCCGTCGGTGATCTCGACCGAGCGGTCGGCGTAGTGGATCATGCGGGTGTCGTGGGTGACGATCACCGCTGCCGTGTGACGGCGCTTCACCTCGTTGACGATCAGCTCCATCACCTGGTTGCCGAGTTTCGTGTCGAGTGCCGACGTCGGCTCGTCGACGAGGATCAACGGCGGCTCGTTCATCAATGCCCGGCCGATGGCCACCCGCTGGCGCTCACCGCCGGAGAGCTGGGCGGGGAGGTTGTCGCCCCGGG
>JAFMJM010000040.1 GCA_017853455.1 Acidimicrobiia bacterium
CCGGTCCGACGGCGGGTCCCGGCCCGGCGAGGCGGGTGGTCAGGGCGCGCGCGGACCGGACCGCCCGCTCGGCCAGGGGCGCGAGCCAGGTGGTGTCGGTGACGAACCGGTGGGCGACCTCGGCGAACGGTCGCTCGAGGTCGACGAAGTCGCGGGCGAACATACGTGGGCGACTGTGCCCCACGCTCCGTGCGGGACCGGGGGGTCCTACGTCCCGACCGGCGGGCGGATGGTCCACTCCGTGCGGGTGCCCGTCGGGACGTTCGGGACGATCCGGTACACGCCGTCGAGGGCGTCGGCGCGGGCGGCGAGGTTGGCCAGTCCCCGGCCGTGCCCGGGTCGGGGTCGGTCGGCGTCGGGGTCGGGACCCCGGCCGTCGTCGACCACCACGAGGTGCAGCACGTCGTCGTCGAAGCCGAGCTCGACGGTCACCGTGCGGGCATCGGCGTGCCGCACGGTGTTGGCCAGGGTCTCGCGGAGTGCGGCCGCGGTCGCGTCGACGGCGGTGGCGTCCCGGCACCGGTCGAGGTCGGGTGGGAGGCGGACGTCCACGACGAGCCCGGTGTCGCGGGTCATCTCGTCGACGACGGCCAGGACCGTCGCGGTGAGACCGGCGCGGTCGGTCGGCTCGAGGGCGAGGTCGAAGACGGTCTGGCGGATCTCGGTCACGATGCCGTCGAGCTCGTCGACGGCGTTCTCCACCCGACCGACGAGGTCCTCGACGGGGAGACGCACGGCGGCCTGCAACGACATGCCGGTGGCGAACAGGCGCTGGATGACCTTGTCGTGGAGGTCGCGGGCGATCCGCTCGCGGTCGTGCACGACGGCCAGGTCCTGCTGGCGGGCGTGGAGCCGCGCGTTCTCCACCGCCACGGCGGCGATCGCGGCGAGGGACGCGACCAGGATCTCGTCGTCGAGGGAGAACTCGTCGGCTCCCCGCTTCTCGCAGAGGTAGAGGTTGCCGAACACGTCGTCGCCGATCCGGATCGGGACCCCGAGGAACGAGCGCATGGGCGGATGGCCCGGGGGGAATCCGGCGGCGGCCGGGTGGGTGGCGAGGTCGGCGAGGCGCAGGGGCCGCGGGTCGTCGACGAGCAGTCCGAGCACGCCCCGTCCGACGGGCAGGCCGACGATGGCGGCCTCCTGGGCGGAGGTGAGGCCGGTCGTGATGAACTCGGACAGCCGACCGGCGTCGTCGAGCACCCCGAGCGCCCCGTACCGGGCGCCGGCCAGGTCGGTCGCGGCCTCGACGACGTGGGTGAGCACGGCGGGGAGCTCGAGGCCGGCCGCCACCCCCGCGACGGCCTCGAGCAGGCGGGGGAGGTGGGCGAACTCGGGTTGGGTCGGGCGTTCGGGTGTCGATCCCATGTGATTCCATTGTTTCATCTATGCTGGACCCATGACAAACCGGAGCAGCTCCAACGGGACGGCCACGGGTCCGAAGGCCCCCGCCGAGGCCGAGGCCGAGGTCGGATCCGGCGCCGAGCGACCGATCCGCGTCTTCCTCCTCGACGACCACGAGGTCGTCCGCCGGGGTCTTCGCGACCTCCTCGAGGCCGACGGCGACATCACCGTGGTCGGCGAGGCCGGCACCGTCGACGAGGCGCTGCGCCGGATCCCGCCGACGCGCCCCGACGTGGCCGTCCTCGACGTCCGCCTGCCCGACGGCAGCGGCGTGGGGGTGTGCCGGACGATCCGCGACGACCACCCCGAGGTGCGGTGCCTCATCCTCACGTCGTTCTCCGACGACGAGGCCCTGTTCCAGGCGATCATGGCCGGGGCGTCGGGCTACCTCCTCAAGCAGGTGCGTGGCACCGACCTCGTCGACGCGGTGCGGCGCGTCGCGGCCGGTCAGTCGCTGCTCGACCCGGAGGTGACCAGCCGCGTACTCGAGCGACTGCGGGCCCCGTCGGAGTCCGACGAGCGCCTGGCCCGCCTGACCGAGCAGGAACGGCGCATCCTCGACCTCATCGCCGACGGGCTCACCAACCGCCAGATCGCCCAGCGTGTCCACCTGGCCGAGAAGACGGTCAAGAACTACGTGTCGAATCTGCTCGCGAAGTTGGGCATGGAGCGCCGGACGCAGGCCGCGGTCTTCGCCGCCGGGTTGCGCGACCGGACGCCGTCGGTCTGACGGGTCACGCCGGTCGACCGGCCGGGACGATCACCACCGCGACGTCGGCCCGGTGCGACAGCGTGTGGGCCACGCTGCCGAGGACCAACTCGGCGAACCCGCCGTGGCCCCGACGCCCGACGACGATCAGGTCGGCACCCCGCTCACGGGCGACCCGGGTGATCGCCTCGACGGGGCTGCCCTCGAAGAGCTCCTCGTGGACGACGAGGCCGGCGTCGCGCAGCGGCGCGCACCAGTCGTGGAGCTGCTCACGCACCGCCGTGCGCACCGAGTCGTCGAGGACGAACGGCGCCACCGGGACGGTGGGTGGCGGCATGGTCAGGGCGGTGTCGATCGAGTGGACGACCGCCACCTCCGCTCCGAGGAGCCCGGCGTTGCGGACGACCCACTCGACGGCGGCGTGGGCGCCGGGGGAGCCGTCGGTGCCGAGGACGATGGTGCGCATCCGACCAGTCTGGCCGGAGCCGACGGACCGGGATCGGGACCTTGGTCCCGGGATCCGGGTCGGACGGCCGGGGTGGCGCCGGGCCACGACGGGCGAGCATGTCGGAATGCGAGTTCTCCTGGTCGGTACCCGCCCCGACGCCGTCGACGACACCCGGACCGTGCTCGAGGACGCCGGCCACGAGGTGGTGCAGTGCCGCGACGCGCACGCCGAGGCCTTCGCCTGCACCGCGCTCACCGATCGGGGGTCGTGCCCCTTCGAGGTCGGTCCCGTCGACGTCGTCGTCACCGCCCGTGAGCGGGCGCTCGGGGCCCCGGCCGCCCGGGAGGACGGTGCGGTCTGCGGCATCCACCGCCTGGTGCCCCTCGTGGTGCACGGGGCGACCGCCGCCGATCCGTTCGCCCCTTGGGCGGCGGCCGAGTCCCAGACCTCCGACGAATTGCGGGCCGCGGTCCTCGCCGTGGGGACCGCACCGCTGCCCGAGCACGGTCGCACGGCGACGGCGACCCTCCGTGACGTCCTCACGGTCGCCAGGGTCGATCCCGCCGGGTCGGACGCCGTCGTCACGCGGGTGAACGGTCGGCTCGTGGTGCGCCTCGACCTCGCCCCCGACGCCCGCGACCACGCCCCGAACGCGACGGTGCGCATCCTCACCGCCCTGCGGGCCCTCGACCCGTACGCCGACGGCATCGACGTCGTACGCGTCTGAGCCGGCAACCGACGGGCCCGGACCGTCCCGGCCCGCAGGCCGGTCCCGGATCGCTACATTCGGCGCCGTGTCCACCACCCGTCCCGCCGTCCCGCCCGTCGACACCGCCGGCGTGCCGCTGAGCATCCTCACGGTCCACGCCCACCCCGACGACGAGGCGTCGAAGGGGGCCGGGACGATCGCCCGCTACCACGACGAGGGCATCCACACGGTGCTGGTGTGCTGCACGGGCGGCGAGGCCGGCGACATCCTCAACCCGGCCGTCGACACCCCCGAGGTCCGGGAGAACCTCTTCGCGGTCCGCATGCAGGAGCTCGACAACGCCGCGGCGGCCATCGGCTACGACGTCGTGCACCGTCTGGGGTACCACGACTCGGGGATGCCCGACAGCGAGCACAACGCCCGCCCCGACAACTTCGCCAACGCCCCGATGGACGAAGCCGTCGAGCGGCTGGTGCGGATCATCCGGGCCGAGCGCCCGCAGGTCGTCGTGACCTACGCCGACGACCGGAAGTTCTATCCGCACCCCGACCACATCATGGTGCACGAGATCTCCCTCCCGGCCTTCGAGGCCGCGGGCGACCCGGACGCGTTCCCCGACGCCGGACCGCCGTGGCAGCCGTGCAAGCTCTACTTCACCGGCTTCTCCCGGCAGCGGGTCCAGGCGCTCCACGAGGAGTTCCTCCGCCGCGGCGAGGAGAGCCCCTACGCCCAGTGGTTCGAGCGCGAGCTCCCCGACGTGGCGGAGCAGTTCACGACGTTCGTCGACGTCGGCGACTGGCTCCACCGTCGACGCGAGGGTCTGTTGGCCCACCGCACGCAGGTCGATCCCGACGGGTTCTGGATGCGCCTGCCCGACGACGACGTCCGCCGCGTCTTCCCGTGGGAGGAGTTCGTGCTGCACCGCTCCCTGGTCCCGACCGGGGTCCCCGACGGTGAGGTCGAGGACGACCTGTTCGCCGGCGTCCGGTCCGGCGCGGGGTCGGCGGCGTGACGGTCCGTCACCTGTCGCAGGAGTGGCTCGACGAGACGCGCGCCCTGGCCGCGGACCAGCCCGAGCGGCCCGGTGCGACCGCCCGCATCCAGTACGTGGTCACCGGCCCCACCGGCACCGTCGAGTACGCCTGGGACCTCCAGGACGGCCGCCTGCTCGCGTCGTTCCTCGGGCGGATCGCCGACCCCGACGTCACGATCCGGGCCTCGCTGGCCGACTGGACCGCCATCGCCCGGGGTCAGCTCGACCTCGACGGGGCGTTCCTCCAGGGTCTCGTCACCGTCGACGGATCGACCGCGGTCTTCCTCCGCCTCCTGCCGCTCACCCGGTCGGCCGAGTACCTCGCGCTCCAGGCCCGGGTCCGGGCGGTCACCGACTTCGACTGAGCGGCAGCGCCAGGAGGCCCTCGGCCGGATCGCCGAGCAGCTCGGCGGTGCCGTCGAGCACGGCCCGGGCAGCCACGGCGCAGAGGGCGGCGTCGACCTCGTCGATGGTCCGCAGCGCGGAGTGGTCGACCCCGGCGACGTCGAGGGCGCCGCGCCGCCACGCCAGCTTGGTCCGGGGGTCGCGCAGCAGGCCGGTCCCGGGTGGTCCGCCGCGGAGGACGACCGCGACGGCGTGCGGGTAGGTCTCGTAGGTGGGGACGGCTTCGGCGCCGGCGTGCACCGCGAATCCGTGGCGCATCCAGGCGTAGAACGGCCGGGTCTCGCCGCGGGCGGCGTCGGGGGTGGTGAACAGCGAGAAGCCGCGGGCGGCCAGGATGCGTTCGGCGCTGCGGCGGGACCCGGGTGCGGCCCACCCGCGGGGTGCGTCGATGCCGACCACCGCGGGGCGGACCGCGGCCACGAGGGAGTGCATCCCGTCCCGGCCGCGGACCTTGCCCTGGGGGTGGGCGACCCCGTCGGGGGTGAGGGCGACGGCGTCACAGCCCCGACGTTCGGCGGCGACGTCGACGCCGAGGACGGTCCCCGCGGTCGCGGCCGGTCCCGTCACGGGGTCGGTCAGGCGCCGGCGCGCTGGAGGTCGCGCAGCTCGCGGTAGCCGATCAGCGTGACGCCGGCCCGGTCGAGGAGGTCGGAGAACGACGGATCGGCGCAGAGCAGCGCGTGGTCCTCGACCCGCCCGGCCCAGTCGGGGTGCGACGCCCGCAACTCGTCGGTGTCGACGGCGGGGTGGAGGAAGATCTCGGTGACACCGGGACCGAGGGCGAAGACGGCCTGCTCGATCGCGTGGCGGGCGCCGACCGGCGTCACGACCAGATGGTCGGGGAAGATCAGGCCCTCGGCGGCGGCGAGGTCGCGGTACGGGAAGCCGACGGCCCGCTCGCCACCGGCCGGCCCCATCCGGACGGGGAGCCCGAAGTCGACGGCGAGCTCGAGGTAGACGTCGAAGAACTCGGGGCGCAGCTGGAGCGTCCCCATGTGGCTGTCGAGGTGACTCACGTCGAAGCCCCACAGGATGGCGCGCTCGACCTGGGCCCGACACTCACGGCGCACCTCCTCGACGTCGGCGTGGTCCCAGGTGTCCTCGATGGTGCGGGGGAACCCACCGTCACCGTCGAGCAGGCTCGGCGCGGAGGTGATCGGCCCCCAGCGGTACGTCTCCCACTCGGCGTTGAGCGTGAGGTGGACGCCGACGTCCTCGCCGCGGTACTGCGCGGCGGCGTCGCGGGCCCACGGGCACGGCACCATCAGCGACGCGCTGGTGGCCAACCCGCTGCGCAACGACTCGTAGACCGCGACGTTCGCCGCCCGGGAGGAGCCGAGGTCGTCGCAGGTGACGATCAGCAGACGGTCGTCGGGGGTGAACCCCAACCGCTCGGCGAGCGGTGCGGACGCTGCGACCCCGCTCACAGTCGCTCGATGATCGTCCCGGTCCCGAGGCCTCCGCCGCAGCACATGGTCACGAGTCCGTACCGGCCGTCGACCCGCTCGAGCTCGTGGAGGACCGTGGTGACGAGGCGGGAGCCGGTCGCACCGACGGGGTGCCCGAGGGCGATGGCGCCACCGTTGGGGTTGACGACCCCGAGGTTCGGGTGGAGCTCCCGGGCCCAGGCGAGCACCACCGACGCGAACGCCTCGTTGATCTCGATCGCCTGGAAGTCGTCGATGGTGAGCCCGGTGCGGTCGAGCAGCCGACGCGTGGCGTCGATCGGGCCGGTCAGCATGAGCACGGGGTCGACGCCGACGAGGCACTGGTCGACGACCCGGGCGCGCGGGGTGAGCCCGAGCTCGCGGGCCCGACCGGCGGTGGCCAGGAGCACGGCGGCCGCGCCGTCGGTGATCTGCGACGACGTGCCGGCGGTGTGCACGCCGTCTTCTCGGGCGACGGGGGCGAGGCCCGCCAGCGACTCGAGCGAGGTGTCGCGCAGACCCTCGTCGCGCTCGACCCGGACGTGCTCGCCGGTGGGCGTGCCCTCGGCGTCGACCACGGGCGCATCGATCGGGACGACCTCGGGGGCGAACCGGTCCTCGCGCCAGGCCCGGGCGGCGCGGACCTGCGACTCGAGCCCGAAGTGGTCGCACTCCTCGCGGGTGATGCCCCACTGGGCGGCGATGCGCTCGGCGCCCTCGAACTGGCTCGTGTACTCGTAGGAGTCGAAGTACGACTTCGGCAGCGGACGCCCGGGGCCGTTGTGCACGGCGACCCCGAGCGGGATGCGGCTCATCGACTCGACGCCGGCCGACATCGCGACGTCGACGACCCCCGACGCCACGAGCGCGGCGGCGAGGTTGAAGGCCTGCTGCGAGGATCCGCACTGGGCGTCGACGGTGGTGGCGGCGGTGGTGAGGGGGAGCCCGGCGGCGAGCCAGGCCGTCCGGGTGACGTTGAAGGTCTGCTCGCCGGTCTGGGTGACACACCCGCCGACCACCTGGCCGACCGCCTGCGGGTCGACGCCGCTGCGCTCGATCACCGCCCGGAGCACCGTGCCGAGCAGATCCGCCGGGTGGACGGTGGACAGGCCGCCGTTGCGCTTCCCGAGCGGGGAGCGGGCGGCTTCGACGATCACGACGTCGGAGTCGGCGAGGGGTCGCATCGGTCCTCTTTCCACGGGGGCGGCGCACCGCACCCGGTGCACCGCGTCGGATGGTATCGGTGCGTCGGCCGCGCCCGACCGGCGGGCCGCGCCCGTCGTCGCTACCCTGACCGGGTGCAGCGGGTGCGGCGGACCGTCCGGGTGATCGCCGTGGGACTCGTGGTCGGTGCCGGTGCCGTCGGGCTGGTCGGATGCGGGACCGTGCCCCGGGCGCAGACCGGAACGGTCGAGGACGCTGCCGCCGCCCGCCGGGCGACCCGGGCCCTGGCCGACGCCGAACGGCGTCAGATCGGCTGCCAGGACGTGGTGATGGGCGAGGAGCCCCGCGCCACCCCGCCCCCCGAGTTCATGGAGCACCTGACCGGGGCGATCGCCTATCCGGAGACCTGCTGGGACCGGGTGCTGTTCACCTTCGAGGCCGAGCTCGGCCAGGCGCCGCCGGGATACCAGGTCGAGTACCGCAAGCCGCCGTTCGTCGAGGGGGAGCGCGATTCGCCCGTGCAGGTCCAGGGCGAGGCGTTCCTGTACGTGACGTTCACCCCGGCGTCGCAGTTCGACGTGCGCGACCCGGCCCGACCGATCCAGACCTACAAGGGCAATCTGCTCCTCGCGCTCGAGGGGATGCACCACGTGACGATGGTGCGCAAGGTCATCGACGGGCTCGGCACGGTGATGTGGATCATCGGCCTCGACGAGAAGCGACCGTTCACGGTCGACGCGGTGAGCAACCCACCCCGGGTGAGCATCTTCGTCGCGCGCTGACCCCGGTCAGCCGGTGAGCACGATCTTGCCGAACTTCCCGCCGGCGGCGAAGCGGTCGTAGGCGGCCGTCGCCTCGGCCAGCGGGAAGGTGGCGGTCACCGGCACGCGCAGTCGACCGGCGGCGAGGGCGGGCAGCGCGTGCCGGGCCAGCGCCCGGGCGGCGGCGGCCTTCTCCTCGAACGAGCGCGGCCGCAGGGTCGACCCCCGGATCACTCCCCGGGTGGCCATGAGGGCGCCCAGGTGGACCTCGGCCTTGGCGCCGGCGCCGATGCCGATGACCGCGATGCGGCCGTCGATGGCGAGGGTGGCCAGGTCGGTGGGGAGGTTGGGGGCGCCCACGAGCTCGAGGATCACGTCGAACGGACCGTGCGCGGCCACGTCGGCCGGGTCGGCGACCGTGACACCGTCGCCGAGCGCCGCGACGTCGGCGCGGCGGTCGGGATCTCGGACCGTGGCGGTGACCTGCGCCCCGGCGAGGACGCCGAGCTGCACCGCCGCGACCCCGACGCCGCCGGCGGCGCCGTGGACGCACAGGCGGTCGCCGACGGTGAGGCCGCACTGGGTGAAGAGCGCGTCGTGGGCGGTGGTGAACACCTCGGGGAAGCCCCCGGCCTCGGCCCAGGCGACGTCGTCGGGGACGGCGAGCGCGTGACGCTCGGGGACCCGGGCGAGCTCGGCCTGTCCGCCGCCCCCGACGACCGCCATCACCCGGTCGCCGACGGCGAAGTCACGAACCGACGGACCGACGGCCACGACCTCGCCGGCGAGCTCCAGCCCGGGAATGTCGGGCGGCTCGCCCGGCGGCGCCGGGTAGAGGCCCCGCCGCTGCATCAGGTCGCCGCCGTTGAGCCCGGCGGCGCGGACCGCGACCAGGAGGTCGTGGTCGCCGGCGACCGGATCGGGATGCTCGCGCCACTCGAGGGCGCCGTCGACGATCGTCACTGCGTGCACCCCCGGAATCTAGGTCGGTTCCCGGGTCCGGACGGGAGGGCGCGCTACGGTCCGGCGGGTGGAGCACGGCGAGGTGGTGTTGGCGCTGCTCGACGAGGACGGCAACGAGCTGCTCCTCGACGCCTTCGAGGTCGACACGCTCTTCGCGCTCACCGACGCCCTCGACGCCGCGACCACGTCGGCCTGCCCGGGCTGCCGGTGCCGGGTGCTGGCCTGCCTGGCCTTCGCCGACCTGCTCGACCTCTCGGCGCCCCACACCCGGACCGAGGACCTCCTCGAGTTCGCCGACGACGCCCCGACCTCGCACTGCTACGTCGAGGACCTCGTGGCGCGCTGCACCCACCGGCGGTGGCTCGACCCCGGCCGGCGCGAGTGGGAGGCCGTCGTGCGGCGGTTCGCCGAGGTCCGGCGCGTCGTGCGCTGAGGCCGGACCGCTCCCGGTCGTCGGGGTGACGACCGTCCCGACCCACGGGCCGTTCGACCGACCGCGTCGACGGTCAGTAGGGCAGCGTGGTCCGCTTGAACTCGTTGAGGTTGCTCCAGGCGAGGAGGTCGAGCATCCGCTCGAGGTCGTCGACGCGGCCCCGCTCCATGAAGCGCACGAACGTCGCCTGCCCGTGGGCGACGAACGTCGGGACGCCGAACACGGAGTGCTCGCGGACCATCTCGGTGTGCTCGGCGGCGAGGGTCGCCAGCGTGGCGTCGTCCTGCGCGAGTCGGGCGATGGCGGCGCCGTCGCAGCCCGCGCCCGCCACCACGTCGGTCAGGACCTCGACGTCGCGCAGGTCGCGGCCGTGGTCGTGGCGGGCCGCGAAGAGCGCCAGATGGGCGTCGAGGAACCGGTCGGGTTCGTGGTCGCGCACGGCGATGCCGAAGAGGAGCGCGAGGACCCCGGACCCGCGCCGCTCGGGCGGGACCTCCCAGACCGGGGGCGCGCCCTCGTCGGTCTGGTCGAGGTGGTTCTGGTCGAGCGAGAAGGCGGCGAAGCGCACGGTGTGCCCGGCGCCCTCCTGGAGCGCCCGCACCACGGCGGCGTTGCCGTTGTAGGCGAACGGGCAGCGGTAGTCGAAGGTGACGGTGAAGGCGTGGGGCACGGTCGCTCCCGGGTCAGGGCCGGACGATCCGGCGGGCGAGTCGGCCGAGGGCCAGGCCGAGGACGGTCCCGCCGACGACGTCGGCCGGGTGGTGCATCCGCACGTGGACCCGGCTGTACGCGACGAGGCCGGCCAGGACGTACCAGGCGGGGGCGCTGCGGCCCCGGGCGAGCGCCCCGGCCGCGGTGAAGGCGGTGGCGGCGTGCCCCGACGGGAACGACGAGGTCACCGGTCGGTGCAGGCCGTACGGCAACGGCTCGTCGTGGGTGAAGTGCTCCTGGGGCCGGACCCGCCGGAAGAACGACTTCACGACGCCATTGGTGAGGATCGACTCGGCGCCGAGCACCGCCCCGAGCCGCAGGACCATGGCCGGATCCCCTTCGGCCGCGCCGCGCACGGCGCCGAGGGCGAGCCAGAGCAGGCCGTGGTCGGCGGCGCTCGACAGCGCGTAGAAGAAGCGGTCGACCGGGGTCAGCTCGGGGGTCGCCGCGTCGGCGCCGGGACCGTCGTCGGGCACCGGGGCAGGCTACCGGCCCCGGTGGATCAGTCCTCGGGGTCGCTCACCGGCGGTGCCGTGCCGACCCGTGTGGCCGGCCCGGCGAGGAGGTCGCGCAGCTCGTCGGCCCGTTGCGGGTCGCCGCCGTGGGCCGGGCAGTAGGGGCGGTAGGCGCAGAAGTCGCAGAGGCGACCCGGGTTGGTGCGGAACTCGTTGCGCTCGCACGCCGTCGCGATGGTGTTCCAGATGGCGGTGGTGCGGCGGGCGACGCCCGTGAGCTGCTGGGCGCTGGGCGTGGCGACGATCGCGGTCGGGCGCGACAGGTAGAGGAGCTGGATCCGGGCGGGCACGGTGCCGAAGAGACGCTCGCACATCAGGGCGTACATCTGCACCCCGGCGAGGCTCTTCTCGACGTACCGGTCGCCGGGGACCCGTCCGGTCTTGTAGTCGGAGACCACGAGGTCGCCCTCGGGGGTGCGCTCGAGGCGGTCGATCACACCGCGGACGGTGACGTCACCCAACGACGCCTGGAGCTTGAGCTCGAGCCCGACGGGCACGACCGTCGCCGGGTCCTCGAGGGCGAACGTCCGGTGGGCGAGCGCCCGGGCGTCGGCGTGGAAGGCGTCCCACTCGGCGTCGGTGAGGTCGAGGCCGGTGAAGTCGGGGTCGTCGCGCAGGTCGGCGCGGGCGTCGTCGAGGTCGCGGTCGAGTGCGGCGGCGGTCCGCTCGTCGGCGGGTCGGTCGTAGAAGCGCTCGAGGGCCCGGTGGACGAGCGTCCCCTTGCTCGAGTGCGGCGCCGGGGGCTGGGGCAGCCGGTCGAGGTACGAGAACCGGAACGCGAGCGGGCACTCCTTGAACGACGAGATCGACGACGGCGACAACGACGCCGGGGGCTCCACCGGATCGAGGCCGAGGGTCACGGGTGCCACGGGCGCACCGTAACCGGCGTCGGGGTGGTCGCGGTGCCGCGCCGTCGGGGTGCCGGGGTGTCGTACCCTCGTGCCATGAAGATCGACGGTTTCGTCTCGGGTGCGACCCCCGCCGCCATCGCCGCCAACGCACGGGAGCTCGAGGCGCTCGGCTACGACGGCCTGATCTCGGCGGAGATCTCGCACGACCCGTTCCTGCCGCTCGCGATCGCCGCCGAGCACACCGAGCGCGTCGACCTCTGGACCTCGATCGCCGTGGCGTTCGCGCGCAACCCGATGACCCTCGCCAACATCGGTCACGACCTCCAGACCTTCTCCGGCGGCCGGTTCACGCTCGGCCTCGGCAGTCAGATCAAGCCGCACATCGAGAAGCGGTTCTCGATGCCCTGGTCGCGGCCCGCCGCGCGCATGCGCGAGCTCGTGCTGGCCATGCGGGCGATCTGGCGGACCTGGGACGAGGGGGAGCCCCTCGACTTCCGGGGCGAGTTCTACCGGCACACGTTGATGACCCCGATGTTCGTCCCCGAGTCGACGTCGTTCGGTCCGCCGGGGGTGTTCGTCGCCGGGGTCGGTCCGGTCATGACCGAGGTCGCGGGCGAGGTCGCCGACGGCCTGATCCTGCACGCCTTCACCACGGAGCGCTACGTGCGCGAGCACACGCTCCCGGCGGTCGAGCGGGGTCTGGCCAAGGCCGGGCGCGACCGGGCGGACTTCCAGATCTGCGGCCCCCTCTTCGTCGTGACCGGGACCACCGAGGAGGAGATGGCGGCACGTGCCCGGGCCACCAAGGCCCAGATCGCCTTCTACGGCTCGACGCCCGCCTACCGCGGGGTCCTCGACCTGCACGGTTGGGGCGACCTCCACGTGGAGCTCAACCGGCTGTCGAAGCGCGGCGAGTGGGAGGCCATGGGGCAGGCCGTCGACGACGAGGTGCTCGGCACGTTCGCGGTGGTCGCCGAGCCCGAGCAGATCGGCGAGCGGGCCCGGGCGCGCTACGGCGACGTCGTCGACCGGCTGCTCTTCACCGTGCCGGTCGGGGACGACCCGGACCGCTGGTCCCGGGCGCTGGCCGGCTTCCGGGCGTGAGCGTCACACCCGGGACCTAGCGTCGTCCCGGCCTCCCCTCGACCTCCCCGATCGACCTGCGACCGTGGGAGGCCCCCGTGCCCGGACCGACCGGATCCCCCGACCCCTCCGACCCCTTCTCCGAGTTCCTCGCCGACCTGACCGAACCGGCGGGCGGTGGTGCCCCCGGAGGTGACGCCCGTTCCGGCGACGCGGTCGACCTGCTCGTCACCGGCCCGCGTGACGTGGTCGGGATCCTGGCCTCGGGCGGCGTCGACGGTCCCCTCGACGTCGTGCTCGGGCTCGTCCTCGCCGAGGCGGTCCCGGGTGCCCACCTCGTCTGCGGTGCGGCCGTCCGCGATCCCGTCGACCCGGGCGGCGCACCCCGTGGGCCCGTCGACGCCGGGCAGGTCGCCGACCTGGCGGCCGAGATGCTGGTCGGGGCGGTGGTGCTCGTCCGGGTCGACGCCGACGGGCCGGCGCCCACGCGCGCCGACGTCCGCCGCTTCGTGACCCTCCGTCACCACTGCGCGGGGCGGGGCGTGGCGCTGCTCGACCACGTGGTGATCGGTGCCGGAGGGTGGTGGTCCCTCCGCGAGGAGGTCCTCCGCAGTGCGGCGTGATCCCCGGCGCCGACGTGGGGATCCGACCGGGTGGGTCGGACCGGGCGGGTCGGACCGGGCGGGTCGGGCGGGTCAGACCGGGCGGTTGGCCTCGATCCAGGTCTCGAGGGCGGGCCCGCTCTCGAGGCTGGAGATCAGGGCGTACCGGGTGTGGCCGCTCGGGTTGCACACCACGTGCCAGAGACGCTGCGTGTCGACCACGAAGCGGGCGCCACGGTGCAACGGGATGCGGACCTCGGTCTCCGGATCGGGCAGTCCGTCGGCGCCCTGCTCCATCAGGATCATGTACGCACCGGGGTTGTCGGTGAGCTCGATCCACTGGCGCACGACCCAGCCGTCGCCCTCGGGGTTGAACCGGTTGTTGTCGTCCCGGTGGAAGGAGCGCAGGGCCTGCTCGTGGTCCTGGGGCTCGAGCTTGATCACCCGGACGCGTCCGAAGTCGGCGCCGGTCGACTGCACGTGGGCGACGAGGGTCGGGCACTGCTCGGCGTTGACCGTCCACCGGCCACCCTTGTCGGGGCGCTCGTCGCCGGGCTTCCAGAAGCCGCGGCAGTCGAGCTCGCCGTCGGCGGTCGCGATCGGCGCGAAGTTGGTGTCGCCGCCGCTCTTCCAGTCCATGTACTCGAGG
>JAFMJM010000312.1 GCA_017853455.1 Acidimicrobiia bacterium
TCTTCTGGATCTTCTTCATCAACATCTGGTCGGTGGTGCCGTTCATCCAGTTCCCGGCGACCTCCCGCTTCGGCATCCCGCTGATGCTGGCGCTGGTCAGCTGGCTGGTCTTCATCGGTGCCGGCTTCGCCAAGCAGGGCCCGAAGTACTTCTTCTCGAACATCAACCCGTCGGGCGTGCCGCTCTTCCTGAAGCCGGTCGTCATCCCGATCGAGTTCTTCTCGAAGTACCTGGTCCGGCCGTTCTCCCTGGCGGTGCGTCTCTTCGCCAACATGACCGCCGGCCACGTGCTGCTCGCGATCTTCGCGATCATGACCAACGAGCTGCTGATCCAGCGCAACAGCGGCTGGTTCCAGGTCATCTTCTCGCCGCTGCCGTTCCTCGGACTCGTGACCTTCACGGCGTTCGAGGTGCTCGTGGCGGTGCTGCAGGCGTTCATCTTCACCATCCTCACCGCCGTCTACATCAACGAGTCGGTCCACCCGGATCACTGATCCGGTCCCGAGCAAGATCCCGAAAAAGGAGCACACAGTGAGTCTCGCCGTTCAAGCGATCGGAGCCCTCCAGGGCGACATGGCCGCAGGCCTCGCCAAGGTCGGATACGGCCTCGCGACCCTCGGCCCGGGCATCGGTATCGGCATGCTGGTCGGTCAGTCCGTCCAGGCCATGGCCCGCCAGCCCGAGATGGCCGGTCAGGTCCGTACCACCATGTTCCTGGGTCTGGCCTTCGCCGAAGCCCTTGCCCTCATCGCGTTCGTCCTCTTCTTCCTGTAGGAGACCCCCCAATGCGGATTCGCAGAATTCTCTGCGCGGGGCTCCTCGTGGTCGGAGGGGTGGTGGCGGTGGCTCCGGCCGCGTACGCCTCCTCGCCCAAGGACCACGGGAAAGAGCTCTACGAGTGTGTCGAGAAGGCCGTCGAAGAGCACCCGGAGGCACTCAAGGGTGACGCCGAGGGCTTCGAGAACGCCCTCGACGACTGCAAGAAGGCCAAGAGCCTCCTCACGCCGGCGCTGCCGGAGATCATCTGGGGTGGTCTGGCGTTTCTCATCGTGCTCGTCGTCCTCATGAAGTTCGCCTTCCCGGCCCTCAAGAAGGGCCTCAAGGACCGGACGGAGAAGATCCAGGGCGACCTGGACGCCGCCAGCCGGGCCCGGGAGGACGCCGAGGCCGAAGCCGCGCAGTACCGGTCGCAGATCGGTGACGCACGCTCCGAGGCCTCGACGATCATCGAGGACGCCCGGGCCGACGCCGAGCGCATCCGCCGCGAAGTGGTGGAGCGGGCCGAGGCCGAGGCGGCCGACGTCAAGGCACGGGCCGCGGAGGACGTCCGCCTGGCGCAGGAGCGGGCCATGTCCGACCTGCGGTCCCAGGTGGCCGACATCTCCATCGGCCTCGCCGAGAAGGTCGTCGAGCGCAACCTCGACCGGGCCACCCAGGAAGCGCTGGTCGAGTCGTTCATCGACTCCGTGGGGAACGGCCCGCGGTGACCGGCGGCGACAAGGTCGAGGCGTACGCGCAGGCGATCCTGACGATCGCCCGGGCCGAGGGCGTCGTGGGCGCGGTGGAGGACGACCTCTTCCGCTTCGCCCGCACGCTCCAGGGCTCCGACGCCCTGCGCAACGCCCTGACCGACCCCAGCCTGCCCGCCGAGCGCCGGGTGGCGGTCGTCGAGGAGCTCACCGGGGGCAAGGCGCTGAACCTCAGCACCGCCGTCCTCGGCATGCTCGTCGGGGCCGGCCGGGTCAACGACCTGGGTGACGTCGCCGACCGGGTGGTGGCGCTCGCCGCCGCCGAGCGGGAGCGTGACGTCGCCGAGGTGCGGTCGGCCATCGAGCTGACCGACGACCAGATCCGCCGCCTCGCCGAGTCCCTCGGTCGGGCCACCGGCAAGACCGTCGACGTCAAGGTCGTGGTCGACCCGAGCGTGCTCGGCGGCCTCGTCGCCCAGATCGGCGACACCGTCATCGACGGCACGGTCCGCACCCGACTCGACCAGATGAAAGCGCAGCTCTGAGAGCTACCGAGAGGTCATCGATGTCTGAACTCACCATCAACGCCGACGAGATCGCAGCAGCGCTGCGCAAGCACGTCGACTCGTACACGCCCTCCACCGAGCAGGCCCGCGTGGGCCGGGTGCTCGAGGTCGGCGACGGCATCGCCCGGGTCGCGGGGCTGCCCGAGACCGCGGTCAACGAGCTGCTCGAGTTCGAGAGCGGGGTGCTCGGCCTCGCCCTCAACCTCGACGAAGCGTCGATCGGCGCCGTGGTGCTCGGTCAGGCCGACGAGGTCGAGGAGGGCCAGACCGTCAAGGCGACCGGCCGCATCCTCTCGATCCCGGTCGGCGACGCGCTCCTCGGGCGGGTCGTGAACTCGCTCGGTCAGGCCATCGACGGCAAGGGCCCGATCGCGAGCACCACGGTGCGCCGCCTCGAGGTCCAGGCCCCCGGCATCGTGGGCCGCCAGCCGGTGCACGAGCCGCTCCAGACCGGCATCAAGGCCGTCGACGCCATGACCCCGATCGGGCGGGGCCAGCGTGAGCTCATCATCGGCGACCGCAAGACCGGCAAGACCACCATCGCCATCGACACCATCCTCAACCAGCGTGGCCTCGGCGTGAAGTGCATCTACGTCGCCATCGGCCAGAAGGGTTCCTCGGTCGCCCAGACCGTGGCCACCCTCGAGGAGCACGGTGCGATGGAGTACACCGTCGTCGTCAACGCCCCCGCGGCCGACGAAGCGGTCTTCAAGTACCTCGCCCCCTACGCCGGCTGCGCGATCGGCCAGCACTGGATGGACAACGGCGAGCACGCACTCGTCGTGTACGACGACCTGTCGAAGCAGGCCGAGGCCTACCGGCAGATGGCGCTGCTCCTGCGCCGCCCGCCCGGTCGCGAGGCCTACCCCGGCGACGTCTTCTACCTCCACTCCCGGCTGCTCGAGCGGGCCGCCAAGCTCTCCGACGGCCTCGGGGCCGGGTCGCTCACGGCGCTCCCGATCATCGAGACCAAGGCCGGCGACGTCTCGGCCTACATCCCCACGAACGTGATCTCGATCACCGACGGGCAGATCTACCTCCAGGACGACCTCTTCAAGTCGGGTGTGCGCCCGGCCGTCGACG
>JAFMJM010000313.1 GCA_017853455.1 Acidimicrobiia bacterium
ACTGGCTGATCTGGTAGTCCTTCGGCATGTCGGGGTAGAAGTAGTTCTTCCGGGCGAAGATCGACTCCTCGGGCACGTCGAACCCGAGCGCCGCCGCGAAGCGCAGGGCGTACTCGACCGCGGTGGCGTTGAGGACCGGCAGCGAGCCGGGCAGCCCGAGGCACACCGGACACACGTTGGTGTTGGGCTCGGCGCCGAACTCGTTGGGGCAGCCACAGAACATCTTGGTGGCGGTGGCCAGCTCGACGTGGCACTCGAGGCCGATGACCGCTTCGTAGTCGTCGTGCGCCATCAGGCTGCTCCTCCGCCCGGGGCGGCGGCCTCGAGCACCTGCGCCACCCGGAACATCACCGGCTCCTGCACCGCGTCGGCCATCACCTGCACCCCCACCGGCAGGCCGTCGGCGCCGGTGCCGAACGGCACGCTCATCGCCGGGTGCCCGGCGAGGTTGGTGGGGATCGTGCACACGTCGGAGAGGTACATCGCCAGCGGGTTGTCGGCCTTGGCGCCGAACGGGAACGCCACGGTCGGCGACGTGGGCGACAGCAGCGCGTCGAACGTGCCGTAGGCCCGGGCGAAGTCACGCACGATCAGCGTGCGGACCTTCTGGGCCTTGCCGTAATAGGCGTCGTAGTAACCGGCCGAGAGGGCGTAGGTGCCGAGCATGATCCGGCGCTTGACCTCGGGCCCGAACCCGGCGTCGCGGGTGCGGGCGTTCATGGTGGCGAGGTCGGGACCGTCGACCCGGAGGCCGTAACGCACGCCGTCGTAGCGGGCGAGGTTCGACGACGCCTCGGCCGGGGCGATGAGGTAGTAGGCGCTCAGGCCGTAGACGACGCTCGGCACCGACACCCGGTCGACGACCGCACCGGCCGCCTCGAGCGCGGCCGCCGCGGCCAGGACGGCGGCGCGGACCTCGGGCTCGACGCCCTCGGCGTCGACGAGCTCGTCGACGATCCCGATGCGCAGACCCGCCACACCCTGGTCGAGGACCGGCAGCACCGGCACGTGGGCCTCGGGCGACGACGTGGAGTCGAGCGGGTCGGGCCCGGCGATGACGTCGAGCAGCAGCGCGGCATCGGCGACCGAGGTGGCGAACGGCCCGATCTGGTCGAGCGACGACGCGAAGGCGATCAGCCCCGACCGCGACACGGAGCCGTAGGTGGGCTTGACCCCGACCACCCCGCACAGGGCTGCGGGCTGGCGGATCGAGCCACCGGTGTCGGAGCCGAGCGACAGCGGCGCGAACCCGGCGGCGACCGCCGCGGCCGAGCCCCCGCTCGACCCTCCCGGCACCCGCGACGGGTCGCGGGGATTGCGGGTCGGCCCGAAGGCGGAGTTCTCGGTGGAGGAGCCCATCGCGAACTCGTCGAGGTTGGCCTTGCCCACCGCGACGGCACCGGCGGCGGCGACCCGCTGCACCACGGTGGCGTCGTAGGGCGGACGCCACCCCTCGAGGATGCGCGACGAGCAGGTGGTCGGGATGCCGTGGGTGCAGAGGTTGTCCTTGAGCGCGATCGGCACCCCGGCGAGCGGACCCGGGTCGTCACCGGCGGCCACGCGCGCGTCGACGGCGTCGGCGGTGGCCCGGGCCTCGTCGGCGAGCACCAGGTTGAAGGCGTTGATCTCGCCGTCACGGGCGGCGATGCGCTCGAGGTGCTCCTCCACGACGTCGCGGGCGCGGACCGCACCGCTGCGGACGTCGGCGGCGATCTGCCGGGCGCCGCTCACGGGGCGTCCAGGATGCGCGGCACGCGGAAGCGGTCGTCCTCGACCGCCGGGGCGGCCGCCAGGACCTCGCCGCGGTCGACGCCCGGACGCACGACGTCGGGTCGCAGCACGTTGCGCAGCGGCAGCGGGTGGGCGGTGGGCGCCACGTCGGCGAGGTCGAGGGCCGCGACGTCGGCCGCGTGGCCGAGCACGGCGGCGAGCTCGCCGGTGAGGGAGTCGAGCTCGGCGTCGGTGAGACCCAGCCGGGCGAGGCGGGCCACGTGCTCGACGTCCGCGCGCGTGATGGCTGCGGGCGTGTCCATGGCGCCGGATTCTACGGGCGCCCCCGGCGGTAGCATCAGGCCGTGGCCACCCATCAGTTCCTGAGCGACGACTGGTTCGCCGTCGTCGAGCGCCTGGTCGAGGACCTGGGGCCCGAAGCCCCCGCCGGAGCCGACGTCGTGATGAACCTGGTGGTCACCGAGACCCCGTTCGGAGCCGAGCGGCACCTCCACGCCGGGGCGCGGGCGGGGCGGGCCCACTGGGGCATCGGCCACGCCCCCGACGCCGACCTCACCGTGACCACCGACTACGACACCGCCCGTGACCTGCTCCTGGCGGGAGACCCGCAGGCGGCCCTCGGTGCGTTCATGGGCGGGAAGATCAAGATCCAGGGCGACCTCGCCAAGCTCCTGGCGATGCAGGTCGACGGTGCGCCGGCCGGGGCGTTCGCGCTCGCCGAGGCCATCCAGGGCATCACCGCCTGACGGCACGCCCGGCGCCGTCGTCAGCGCCGGAAGAACCGCAGCATCCAGGCGACCCGGGTCGCCCGGTTCGGCCCACCCAGCGCCAGCGTCGAGACGATGCCGATCAGCGCTGCGATCATCCCGGCCTCGAACGCCAACGAGAAGGCGTGCATCCCGGGGGCGTCCGCCGACACGGCGGCCGTGAGGGTCACCGCCTGCATGGTGGCGATCCCGACCGACGACCCGAACGACGCCCCGAGGTTCACCGCCGCTCCGGCCGCACCGAGGTCGTCGGCGGCGGCTTCGTTGGTGACCGCCGCCGTGGCGGGCGGACCGACCAGCCCGAGCCCGAACCCCGACAGCACGAGCCCGAGCAGGATCATCCCGTACCCCGCACCGGCCTCGAGCGTGGCCAGCACCACCATCGACGCGGCGATGAGCAGCATCCCGGCGGTGGCGGTGCGCCGACCGCCGAACCGGGCGGTCAGGAACCCGGCGACCGGGCCCATGATCCCGAGCGACAGCGCCCGGGGTGCGACCGCCAACGACACCCGACCCGCCGACCAGCCCCACAGGTCGGGCTCGGCGAGCATCAGCGAGGTGATGAAGAAGCCGCCCATGTAGGCGAAGTTCGCGAAGAAGTTGGCGGCGACGCC
>JAFMJM010000314.1 GCA_017853455.1 Acidimicrobiia bacterium
GCCTCGGCCTCGCCCTCGGCGCACAGGCCGATGTTCTCGTACCAGTCGAGCTCGAGGGCGGTCGAGAGGTCGTACACCTCGGCCAGCGACAGGTCGTCGGGGCCGACCCCGGCCTCCTCGTAGGCGGCGTGCGCGATGGAGTCGCGGAAGCTGCGCTCGGGGAGGGCCGCCCCGGCCGCCGAGTCGGTGCCGATGTCGGGCATGTCGAGGTAGGTGTTGGGGTACTGCGGGGTGACGGTGGAGATCGCCGCGATGCGCACGTGCCGGTCACGGTCGGCCCGCCGGGCCGCGAACTCGGCGCTGGCGAGCACCAGTGCGGCCGCGCCGTCGGAGGTGGCGCAGATGTCGACGAGGCGCAGCGGGTCGGCCACGACCGGCGACTCCTCGATCTCGGTGAGGTCGAAGACCTTCCGGTACCGGGCGTTGGGGTTGTGCAGGCCGTGGCGGCTGTTCTTGATCTTCACCCCGGCGAAGTCGTCGGGGGTGGCGCCGTAGGCCTCCATGCGGCGGCGGGCGTAGAGCGCGAAGTAGGTGGGGTTGGTGGCCCCGAGCACGTGGAAGCGGATCCAGTCGGGGTCCTCGGGACGCACCCCGGGGAGCGGGCCGAAGAAGCCCTTGGGTGCGGTGTCGGCCCCGACCACCAGGGCGACGTCGCAGCGGCCGGCCTGGATCTGGGCCCGGGCCGAGTCGATCGCGATGGCCCCCGAGGCACAGGCCGCGAACGACGACGACACCCGCGTGCCGCGCCAGCCGAGCGCCTGCGCGAACGTCGAGCCCGAGACGTAGCCCGGGTAGCCGTTGCGCATGGTGTTGCCGGCCGCCAGGAACCCGACGTCGGCCCAGCCGAGTCCGGCGTCGGCGAGCGCCGCGCGCGCGGCGACCACGCCGTACTCGACGAAGTTGCGGCCCCACTTGCCCCACGGGTGCATGCCCGTGCCGAGGACGACGACGTCGCTCATGCGGTCCTCCACTTCCAGACGGTGTAGGTGGTGCCGTCGGCCTCGTAGAGGTCCTCGACGCAGAGCTCCATCGCCTGACCGGCCTTCAGCGCCGAGACGTCGGTGCCGCGGGCGAGCTGTCCGAGCACGACCATCTGCTCGGTCTCGAGCGTGACCGCCGCCACGCCGTAGGGCTCGAACGGCTCCGACGCCGGGTAGGGCGGCGGCGGGGCGTACCGGTTGTCGGTGAACGACCAGAGCGTGCCGCGGGTCGAGAGGTCGACGTCGATCAGACCGGGCTCACCGCACTCGGGGTTGCGGCAGAACGAGAACCGCTTCGGGAAGAAGTACGAGCCGCAGCGCTCGCACTTCCCGCCGACCAGGGTGGCCGTGCCGTCGGGGCGCTCGACGAAGTACCCCTCGACGACCGGCACGCGGGTGACGTCGGACGTGCTCATCGGGCCCCCGTGGTGTCGACCTCGGCCTCGCGCTTGTCGACGAAGGCCTGACGCAGCTCGTCGGAGTCACCCCAGAGCTGCAGCTCGAAGGTGAACCCCTGCTCGAACCGGTACGACTTCTTGACGTCGACCGGATCGATGGCGTTGAGCGATTCCTTGGCCCGCCGGATGACGATCGGGCTCTTGGCGGCGATGACCGCCGCGATCTCGCGGGCGGCGTCGAGCAGCTCGGCCCGGGGCACGACCTTCTCGCACGACCCCCACTCGAGGAGCTGGTCGGCGGTGATGGTGGCGCCGGTGTAGTAGAGGGCGCGCAGCTTGTGGGGCGGCACCAAGCGGGCGAGGTGGGTCGCCACGCCGAGGGCCCCGCGGTCGACCTCGGGCACCCCGAGGCGCAGGTCGTCGGCCGCCACCACGATGTCGGCGTTGCCGACGATCCCCACCCCACCGCCGAGGCAGTGCCCGTGGGGGGCGGCGATGACCGGGACCTCGCAGTCGTAGACGGCGGCGAAGGTCTCCCAGCAGCCCCGGTTGACCTTGATCATCGACTCGTGGGTCGGGTCGGCGGCGAGCTCCTTGATGTCGACGCCCACCTGGAAGGCCCGCAGCTCGGGGTTGGCGGCGATGATCATCACCCGCACCTCGGGGTCACGGCCCAGACGGCGGATGGTGTCGGCGAGCTCGAACCAGCCGGCCACGGTCAGGGCGTTGACCGGCGGGTTGTCGAGGATCACCTCGGCGACGTGGTCACGGACTTCGGTGCGGATCACGCCCGGAGCGTAGCCTTCACCCCCGTGAGCGGATCCAACCCCCTCGACTTCACCGGCCGGGTCGTCCTGGTCACGGGCGGCGCCCGGGGCATCGGCCGGGGCATCGCCGAGACGTTCCTGGCCGCGGGCGCCGACGTCGTGATCTGCGGCCGGACCGAGCCCGACGATCCGCCGACGGCGGGGGGCCGAACGGCCGTCTTCGTGGCCGGCGACGTCCGGGAGCCCGACGACGTCGACCGGATCGTGACCGCCACCACGGAGCGCTTCGGGCGCCTCGACGTGCTGGTCAACAACGCCGGCGGTGGCCCGCCCGCCGACAGCGCCACCGCGTCGCCCCGGTTCAACGCCTCGATCATCTCGCTCAACCTGACCGCACCGTTCACCTGCGCCCAGCGGGCCAACGCGGTGATGCAGGCCCAGGAGTCGGGCGGGGTCATCGTCAACATCGCCAGCGTGAGCGGCATCCGGGCCACCCCGCGCACCGCCGCCTACGGCGCCGCCAAGGCCGGGCTGCTCAACCTCACCCAGACCCTCGCCGTGGAGTACGCCCCCAAGGTGCGGGTGGTGGCGGTCACGGTCGGATACGTCCGCACCGAGCAGGCCCACCTGTTCTACGGCGACGAGGAAGGCATCGCGGCCGTGGGGCGCACCATCCCGCTCGGGCGCATGGCCGACCCGTCCGACATCGCCGACGTGTGCCTGTTCCTCGCCTCACCGTTGGCGCGCTACGTGAGTGGCACCGCGATCCTCGTCGACGGCGGGGGCGAGAACCCGGCCTACCTCGAGGCCGCCACCGGCGAGGTCAAGGACTGACCCTGCGCCCGGCCGACGGCCGCCGCCCGGGCTACGGGTGCTGGCTGCTGACCGACACGACCTCACCGGTCATGTAGGTGGCGTAGTCGCTGGCGAGGAAGACGATCACGTTGGCCACCTCCCAGGGCTCGGC
>JAFMJM010000315.1 GCA_017853455.1 Acidimicrobiia bacterium
GCCACCACGACGGCCTTGACCGCGGGGTCGGCGGCGCACGCCCGGGCGGCGGTGGTGAGGTCGGCGAGCAACGCACCCGAGAGCGGGTTGAGCGGCGGCCGGTCGAGGCGCAGCAGCACCACGCCGTCGGCGTGCCGTTCGGTGAGGACGAGGGGCTCGGACATGCCCGCAGGATACGGCGGCCATGGTCCACTCCGGACGGTCCGGCCGGTTCGCGGTCCAGCGCTCCGAACGACTCGTTCCAGCGAAGACGGCACGCCGCAACTGCGCACACCGGTTGGGACATCGGGTCGTGGGATCGCCGGGCCGTCAGCCGGGCCGGACGCCTGGTCGTCAGATCGTCGGGTCGTCAGGTCGTCAGCGCCACGGCGGCGGCGTAGGGATCGAGCTCGTGACGGGCGACGCGCGCGACGAGCTCGTCGAACGCCGGGCCGGCGCAGCGCTCGTCGACCACGGCGGCGGCGCGCGCCCGGGCCACGGCACGAACCTCGGCCCGCAGCCGCTCGGCGCGGCGCGCCGCGAGCGCACCGGTCGACTCCAGGTACGCCCGGTGTGCGGCGACGGCGGCCCACACGTCGGCGGCTCCCCGCCCCTCCGTGGCGCAGGTCCGCACGACCGGCGGCGTCCAGTCGCGGCGCGCCCCGGCGGCGAGCATCCCGTGCAGGTCGCGCTCGGTCTCGTCGGCACCCGCACGGTCGGCCTTGTTGAGCACGAACACGTCGGCGATCTCCATGAGCCCCGCCTTGCCCGCCTGGACAGCGTCTCCCCACCCGGGGTTGACCACCACGACCGTGGTGTCGGCGGCCCGGGCGATCTCGACCTCGACCTGCCCGACCCCCACCGTCTCGACCACGACCCACGGCACCCCGGTGGCGTCGAGGACCCGCACCACCTCGGGCACGGCGAGCGTGAGCCCACCGAGGTGGCCCCGGGTCGCGAGCGACCGGACGTACACCCCGGGGTCGGTGGCGTGGTCCTGCATGCGGATGCGGTCGCCGAGGATCGCCCCACCCGTGAACGGGCTCGACGGGTCGACGGCCAGCACCGCGATCTCCTCGCCGACGGCGCGGCGTTCGGCGATCAGCCGCCCGGTGAGCGTCGACTTGCCCGCACCCGGCGCTCCGGTGATCCCGACGGTGTAGGCCCGCCCGGCGCGCGGGAAGACCGCCGCGCCGACGGCGCGGGCATCGGCGCCACCGGCCTCGACGACCGAGATCAGCCGCGCCAGGGCACGCCGGTCGCCGGCGCAGGCGGCGGCGACGAGCGTGTCGGTGTCGGTCAGGCTTCTTCCTCGACCGCGGTGATGCCGGGCACGCGGTCCATGATGATCCGCTCGACCCCGGCCTTGAGGGTCATGGTCGACACGGCGCAGTCGCTGCACGCCCCGACGAGCTCGACGTAGACCACGCCCTCGTCGGAGATGCGCTTGAAGACGATGTCGCCACCGTCGGCCTGGAGGGCCGGGCGGATGGCGTCGATGGCGGCGAGGACCGCCTCTTCCTGACCGTCACGGCTCGTCTCGGTCGCTCCGGTGGTCATCGTCGCCTCCTCGGCCGGCTCGGGAAAGGGTGGCCTGGCCCCGAGTATCGCAGGTCAGGCCGGGCCCTCGCGCTGCACGTCGGCCCCGAGGGACCGGAGCTTGCCGGCGAGGTCGGCGTAGCCACGGTCGATGTGGTGGGCGTCGTGGACGACGGTCTCGCCGTCGGCCACCAGCCCGGCGAGCACCAGCGCCGCCCCGGCCCGCACGTCGAGCGCCTGCACGGGGGCACCCGACAGGCGCCGCACCCCCCGCACCACGGCGTGCCGGCCCTCGGTGTGGACGTGGGCCCCCATCCGGTTGAACTCGGCCGCGAACACCAGCCGGTTGTCGAAGACGTTCTCGGTGACGATGCCGGTGCCGTCGGCGACGGCCAGCACCGCCACGGCGAACGGCATGAAGTCGGTGGCGAATCCGGGGTAGGGCAGGGTCTGGACGTCGACCGCGCAGGGCCGCTCCCCCGCCACCACCCGCACGCCGTCGACCGTCTCCTCGACCAGCCCACCGAGGTCGGCGAGCTTGTCGGCGGCGACGCCGAGCTGGCCCAGCGTGATGCCCTCGACGGTCACGTCGCCGCCGGTGGCGAGCGCGGCGAACAGGTAGGTCCCACCCTCGATGCGGTCGCCGATGATGGTGTGGTCGGCCGCGCCGAGGTCGTCGACGCCCTCGATGGTGACGGTCGGTGTACCGGCACCGCTGATGCGCGCGCCCATCGCCGTGAGGAACGCGGCGAGGTCGCTCACCTCGGGCTCGCGGGCCGCGTTCTCGATGACGGTCTCGCCCTTGGCGAGCACGGCGGCGGTCATGATCGTCTCGGTGGCGCCGACGCTCGGGAAGTCGAGCAGGACGCGCGCACCGCACAGCGCGTTGACCCGGGCGTCGATGACGCCGTGGACCAGGTCGAACTCGGCGCCCATCGCCTGGAGGCCGCGCACGTGCAGGTCGAGCTTGCGGCTGCCGATGTTGTCGCCACCGGGCATCGCGACCCGAGCCCGACCGTGCCGGGCCAGCAACGGACCGAGCACGTTGATCGACGCGCGCATCCGGCTGACGAGCTCGTAGGGGGCTTCGGGGGTGAGCGCCACCGACGCGTCGATCCGGAGGGCATCGGGGGCGGCCCAGTCGACCTCGGCACCGATCGCACCGAGGAGGTCGATCATGACGTCGAGGTCGGCGACCGGGTGGAGGTTGCGGACGGTCGACGCGGCCGGCGCGAGCAGCGCGGCGGCCATCTGCTTGCAGCCGGCGTTCTTGGTCATACCCGAGGCGCGCACGGTGCCGACCAGCGGCCCGCCGCCGCGCACCCGGTACCGCGTGGACGCCGTCGTCCCACCAGCCTGGACCATCGCACCAGGCTAGGTGGAGGGGTGTGCCGACCGGTGAGACCGGCCGGACCGGTGCGCCCATGCCCCGCCGGGCCCGGCTCAGCGCCCCCGGTAGACGGGCGGACGGCCCTCGACGAAGGCGGTGATCGCCTCCCGGAAGTCGTCGGAGCGCAGGCACGGGGCCTGGCCCTCGGCCTCCACCAGCAGTCCGTCGCGGACCGACCGGCCGTCGAG
>JAFMJM010000316.1 GCA_017853455.1 Acidimicrobiia bacterium
ACCGCGACCCCCATGTGCATGGAGATCATCGGGTCGGCGAAGCCACCCGGATGCATCGGCAGATCGGGGAAGCCGGTCACCTGGGCCATGCCCGCGGCCTGCTCGATCCCCATCGCCCAGCCGACGTAGTCCCGCCACGGACCCTGCAGGCCGAAGCCCGGCATGCGCACCATGACCAGGCCCGGGTTGAGCTCGCGCATCGTCTCGTGGTCGAGCCCGAACTGCTCGACCACCCGGGCCGAGAAGTTCTCGACCACGACGTCGGCACCGGCGACGAGCGCCCGGAGCAGCGCCCGTCCTTCGGGCCGGCCGGCGTCGAGCGTGACGTCTCGCTTGTCGAGATTGGTGCCCTGCCAGATGCCGCTGCGGTCGTAGAAGTCGGCCCCGTCCTCGGGGAAGGCCCCCACGAACCGGAACCCGTCGGGTCGCTGGATCGACTCGACCTTGACCACGTCGGCGCCGAAGGCCCCGAGGTACATCGTGAAGTAGGGACCCGCCCAGAACGTCCCGAGGTCGACGACCCGGAGCCCGGCGAACGGCAGCGCCGGGTCCGTCGACGCCGCGGCCGGCGACGCGACGCGCGGCTGGTGGAACGCCGCGGCGGTCTCCTGCGCCTGGGTGAGGGTCGCCGCCCCCCGTCGGGACACGGCCGGGGTCGCGCTCAGCCGCCACGGCGGACCGGGGAACGTGAGGTCGCCACCGGGTTCGCGGACGAAGAACGGACGGACCTGGAACTGCGGGTACTCGGGGATCTTCTCGCCGTCGCCGACCGGTGCGGCCGGAATGCGGAACGCCTGGCACAGGCTCACGATGTCGTCGACGGTGCGCTCCATCAGCCACGGTCGCATCGCCGCGAAGAACTCGGCGAGCAGCGCCGGGTCGGTGGCGATCTCGCGCTGGCGGTCCTCGTACCCGCTGACGCCGGTCATCGCGCAGATGTCGCGGAAGTGCAGACCGGTCAGCGCGTTGATCCCGACCCACCCGTCGGCGCAGGCCAGGATCCCGGGCAGGGTGGCCCGCCGCTCCTCCCCGCCGGGCAACGCCAGGCGCACGTAGTCCTCGTGGAGCAGCATCGGGTACGGCTGGGTGCCGAGCATGACCTCCATGCCCGAGAGGTCGGCCACCACCGGCGCGTCGCCCGCCCGCGCCGAGCGCACCGCGGTGAGGGCGGCACAGGCCGCGAAGGCGCCGATCGTGTAGTCGTGGAGCCGGCCCCCGGTCTGCACCGGCGGGACGGTGGGGATGCCGTGGTTGGAGACCCACGATCCGGCAGCCTGCACCGTGAGTCCCGTCGCCGGCCGGTCGGCGTAGGGCCCGTGCTGCCCGAAGGGGCTGATGCGCACGAACGCCACGTGCGGATTGACCACCGCGAAGGCATCGGGCGCGAGGTCGAGCGCCTCGAGCCCGCCCGCGCCCAACGCCTCGACCACCAGGTCGGCGCCGGCCAGCAGCGACCGGAGCGTGGTGCGGTCGTCGGCGTCGGTCGGGTCGCAGCAGACCGAGCGCTTGTCGGCGTTGAGGTATCGGAACAGGCCGCCGCCACGGTCGGCGTCGACGACGTCGGCGGCGAACGGCCCCACCAGTCGCTCGGGATCCCCCGTCCGGGGCTCGACCTTCATCACGTCGGCGCCGAGGAGCCCGAGGAGCTTCGTGGCGTAGGCCGCCGCCAGGCCGCCCCCCAGCTCGACGACCCGGAGGCCTTCCAGCGCCGTCGGCGTCGCGGTCATGGTCGCAGCGTAGGCCGGACGACCCGGCCTACGCTGCGATCATGACGCGCCTCAGCAATCACGAAGCCTTCGACCTCTCCGGCCGCACCGCCGTCGTCACCGGCGCCGGGCGGGGTCTGGGTCGGGCCATCGCCCAGCGACTGGCCGAGGCCGGCGCCCACGTCACGTGCGCCGACATCGATCCGGCGACCGCCGACGACACCGCCGCACTGATCACGTCGGCCGGTGGCGCCGCCGTCGGACGCACCCTCGACGTCACCCGCGCCGCCGACGTCGAGGCCGTCGTCGCCGAGGTCGTCGCCGACCACGGACACCTCGACGTGATGGTCAACAACGCCGCGATCATCAACGACACCACCGTGCTCGACACGACCGAGGCCGACCTCGACCGCATCATGGCGGTCAACTTCAAGGGCGTGTTCTTCGGCTGCCAGGCGGCGGGCCGGGCGATGGTCACCCAGCGGTCGGGCTCCATCATCAACCTCGCCTCGGGCGCCATCGACATCCCGACCCCGGGCCTGATCTGCTACTCGGCGGCCAAGGTCGCCGTCGCCCAGCTCACGCGCACCCTCGCGACCGAGCTCGGGCCCGACCAGGTGCGGGTCAACGCGATCGCCCCGGGCTGGATCGACACCCCCATGAACGAGCGCCACGTGCTGGCCGCCGACGGCAGCGTCGACCCCGACAAGAAGCGCGACTACGTGGCGGTGCGGTCGCGCCTCAGCGTGATGGGCATCCCGGGCGAGCCCGACGACATCGCCTTCGCCGCGCTCTACCTCGCGTCGCCGGCCGCCCGGTTCGTCACCGGCATCGTCATGCGGCCCAACGGCGGCTCGACCATGCCCATCTGAGACCCGTCCTCCGGTCAGACGTTCTTCGGCAGGTCCTTGAACGGCGCGGTCTTGTCGGGACGGGGCTCACCGGGGAGTCCGAGCACCCGCTCACCGATGACGTTGCGCTGGATGTTCTCCGTGCCGCCACCGATGCGCATGCCCCACTGGCCGACGAACATCTGCTGGAACATGCCGTCGCGGTGGGCGTCGGGGCCCGTGAGCATGCCGGCGGCGCCCTGGACCATCAGCCCGAGGTCGCCCATGCGGGCGGCGTGCACCGAGGCGTTGAGCTTGAGCACCGACGACTCGGGACCCGGCAGCTTCCCGGCGCGGGCCGCCGCCTGACTGCGGGCGCCCAGGTACTTGATGATCTCGGCGTGCACGAACGCGTCGGCGAGCGCCTGACGGACGACCGGATCGGCGTTCGCACCGGTCTCGCGCGCCATCCGGAGGTAGTCGCCCAGACCGACCCCGGTCCCACCACTCCCGATCAGGTTCCGTTCGTTCATCAG
>JAFMJM010000317.1 GCA_017853455.1 Acidimicrobiia bacterium
ACGTGGGCGCGGTCGCCGGATCCCTCACCGGGCGGCCCGTGCTGCTGCTCGTCGGGACCGCCGACGCCGTCGCCACGGTCGCCGAGGCCCGCGAGCTCGTGGAGCGCATCGGAGCGGGCGCCGAGTACCGCATGGTGGGCGGGGCCGGCCACGAGCTGCGCCACGACCCGCGGGCGGTGGCGTCGGTCCTGGGCTGGCTCGACCGTCAGGTGTCCTGACCGGCCACGGCCCGTCGGTACAGGCCCACGAGCCCGTCGGCGGCCCGGTCCCACGACCACCGGTCGGCGCGGACGTGCCCGGCGGCGATGAGCCGGGTCCGGAGCGCGTCGTCGGTGGCGACGGCGAACAGCGCGTCGGCGAGTTCGCCGACCGACTCCGGGTCGCACAGGACGGCGGCGTCGCCGAGCACCTCGGGGAGCGAGCCGGCGGCCGCCGCGACGACCGGGGTCCCGGCCCGCATGGCCTCGAGCGGCGGGTGGCCGAAGCCCTCGTCGAGTGACGGATAGGCGAGCAGGCGGGCGCCGGTGAGCAGGTCGCGGCGGTCGGTGTCGGAGACGTAGCCCAGCCGGGTCACCCGGTCGCCGTGGCGGGCGTCGGCGACCGCGTCGGCGAACGCCGCGGTGCCCCAGCCGTCGGGACCGGCGACGACGAGGCGCAACGTGGCGTCCTCGGCGGCGACCCGGTCGAACGCCTCGACCAGGCGGGGCAGGTTCTTCCTCGGCTCGACCGTGCCGAGGGCCAGGACGTAGCGCTCGGCACCGGCGACCGCCTGGCCGCGGACGGGGTCGCCGCCGCGGGTGTCGGCGATCCCGGGGCGCACGCACACCACACGGTCGTTGGGGCAGTCGAGGAGCGTGACGACCTCGTCGCCGACGGCGTCGCTGAACACGTGCACATAGGCGCCGCGCCGGATCGCAGCACGCAGCAGCGACGTGTACCGCCGCGACGCCGCGGTCACGAGGTGTGGGTCACGGGCGAACGCGACGTCGTGCACGGTGACGACGGTGCCGGCGTGGGCGGGCGGGACCACGAAGTTGGTGCCGTGGACGACGTCGACGGGACCGGTCCACCGGTCGATGCGGGGGGTCGGGGCCCGGTTCCAGGCCGCGAACAGTGCCCGGGCGGGAACGCCCGTGACCCGCAGCGCGACCCCGGGCGGCAGGGTGAGCGCTGCGGCGGCGGCGCGGTCGTGGGTCACGGCGTAGCCGATCACGCTGATGTCGTCTCGGGCCGCGAGGTGGGCCACCAGCGCCGCGGTCACGTGCCCCACCCCGGTGCGACGTCCGATCAGCGGGGTCACGTCGACGGCGACGCGCAGGTTCGGTGCGGGATCGGGCGAGTCGGTGTCGATGCCGCTCTAGGCTAGGTCGTCGATGAGCGGTCGCCTCGGGTTCGTGCCGGTCCGGGCCGGTGACGACCTGGTGGGGGGTGCCGAGATGCTCGTCGCCGAGCTGGCCGACGGGCTGGCGGCCCGGGGGCACGCGGTCGACATCCTGACCAGCACCGCCGCCGACCACTTCACGGGTCTCGACCGGTTCCCCGCCGGGGTCACGGAGCGCCCGAGCGGTGCGCGTCTCCTCCGGTTCCCGGCCGTGGCGTCGCGGGCACGTGCCGACCGGGTCCTCGGCAACCGGCGTCTCGCCGTCTCGGGCACCCTCGACCCGGAGGCCGCGGCCCGGTGGTGCCACGACGACGTCCGGGTGCCGGGTCTGGTCGACCACCTGGCCGCCCACGCCGGTGAGTACCGGGCCCTCGTGTTCGCGCCGTACCTCTACTGGGCGACCCTCGCCGGGACCCTCGTCGATCCGGCGCGCACGATCGTCCTGCCCTGTCTGCACGACGAGCCGACCGCCACGTTGCCGTTGATCGACCGCATGTTCGCCGAGAGTCGCGGCGTGTGGTTCCTCACCGATCCGGAAGCGGCGTTCGCCCGTCGTCGGTTCACCGACCTGACCGAGCACGCCGTGATCGGCTCGGCGGTGGCGCCACCGGGGCCGGTGGATCCCGACCGGTTTCGGGCCCGGCACGGGATCGACGGCCCGTTCGTGCTGATGCTCGGTCGGCGGGAGGCGGGCAAGGGGACACCGGCGGCGATCGACGCGTTCGTCACCGCCGCTGAACGCTCCGGGACCGCGGTCCGCCTGGTGGCCGCCGGACCCGGCGAGGTGCGACTCGACGCCCGGGCCCGCGCCCACGTCGTCGACGTGGGAGTCCTGACGCCCGCCGAGCGTGACGACGCGCTGGCGGCCGCGACGGCGCTGCTCCAGCCCTCGCCCCACGAGTCGTTCTCCCGGGTGATGATGGAGGCCTGGCAGGTCGGCACGCCGGTGATCGCGACCGCCGACTGCACGGTGAGCGCCTGGCACGTGGAGCGGTCGGGGGGAGGGCGCACCTACGCCGACGTCGACGACCTCGCCGACGCGCTGCGGTCGGCGACCACCCCCGCGTTCGCCGCGCTCGGGTCCGCCGGTGCCGGGTACGTGGCGCGCGAGTACTCGTGGCCGGTCGTGCTCGACCGGGTGGAGGCGTCGCTCGACGCCTGGCTGCCCGCCGACGCACCCGGTCCGGGCCCGGTCGCACCCTCGGGTCGACGCAGGGTGGTCGTGGGTCCGTTCGTGCCGGAGGTCTCCGCGGCCGACGCCCCGGTGGTGGAGGCGGTGCTGGCCGCGACCCGGGAGCGCTGGGCGGCCGGTGACGCCGTGACGGTGGTGTCGCCCACCCCGTCGCTGGCGCCCGGGTGGGCCGATCCGGCGACCCGTCGTGGGGTGCGCCGGATCCGCCGTCTGGCGGCCGGCGCCGATGGCGTGGTGACGGTCGGGCCGGTGCCCCCGCGCCTCGCCCGGCTGCTCGACCGGCTCCCGACGGTCGAACGGATCGCCGCCGCAGCCCCGGAGCAGACGATCGACCGACCGGGCCGGAGCGGACGCCTGCGCCGGAACCTTGCGCGGTGGCGCGCCGGGCTGCCGACCTTCGTCCGCTCCTTCCGCCGCCCCTGACCCGGCTCCCCCAAACCCGTTGTTTGGGTGATTGTGGGGCCTCTGGCCCCCACAATCACCCAAACAACGG
>JAFMJM010000318.1 GCA_017853455.1 Acidimicrobiia bacterium
GACGCTCCTCGAGCTCGTGGACCTCGTTGGCCATCGCCTCGTCGTCGAAGAAGAGCGCTGCGTATGCGAGGTCGACCATCAACTCGGAGGTGTCCTTCGCCTCCGAGAGCATCGCCTTCAGATTCCGTGGAGGTCGGTCGTCGGCCATGTCTTCCTCGTCAGGAGAGCCCCAGGATAGCCAACGCCACCATGAACGCGGCTGCTCCCAGGAAGTCGGATGCGGACGACACGAGCGGGACTCCGTTGTTGTCGGGGTCCCAACCCAGTCGGTAGGTCACGAGTGCGGCCCCGTAGGCCACCACACAGGTCACGGTGGTCGCCATGAACCCGGCCAGCAACACCACCTCGATCATCTCGGGGACGCCGGGGCTGGCGAGCCCGACCACCGCAGCGAGCACGTCGGCCGCGATCCCCAACACCAGGTAGATGGGCAACGAGAGCACGAAGACCAGCGTCAGGTCGGGCGCGACCGGGCCCCACGCGACCCGGTGGGGATCGACCAGACCGAGGTGCAACTTGGTGGCGACCCGGGCCGAGAGGATGCCCGCCAGGGATCCCGACAACGACAACAGCGGGGGGATCACGATCAGCAACGCAGGCTCCCGGGACAACGACCCGAGCCGCGACTGGATCGTGATCCCCGCCAGGGTGCTGACCAGCCCGGCCGTCACCAGGAACGGAATCGACTCGCGCACGATGCGACGCAACGCGGTCAGGCGGGACCGCACCGCAACGAGCAACAGGACCACGGCGACCAACGCGCAGACCACGGCCAGCACGTCGGGAACCCAGCGCGGGAGGTCGCGTACGAGGAACGTGGCGAGGAAGAGGCTGGGCAGGGTGATGACGTCACCTGCCGCCGTGACGACGGGCACGCTGACGTTGTCGATGTCCCACTCGCGTCGAACACCCAGCGCCGCCACCGCCACGGTGATCCCGAGGACCACCGCCGTCGGGATCAGAGCGCCCACCACCGACACCACGACGAAGTCGGCGGTCGAGATCACCGCCCGGACGCCGAAGGCCTCCGCAACCGCCTTGGCGACGAGGGCCAACAGGAGTGAGACGCCGAGCGACAACGACACCGCCGCCTCGAGGTTCTGGCCCACCGGGGTGTCGCGTCGGCGACTCAGACGAAACGAACCGGTCGCGACCAGCGTCCCGAGGCGGCTTCCCAGCGCCCCGAACACGTTGCCCCGGAGCCCGACGGCGGCGGGCACCAGGACGAGCAGGCCCGGCAGGAGCTCGAGGGTGCCGGTGATGGACCCGAGGACGAGTCCGGCTACCAGCCCCGTCGCGGTGGCGAGCAGGTGCGCGACGAAGCCTGCGCGCACCCCGGCTGGATCCGCGCGAACGAGCGCGAGGAACCGCCGCACGAAGCGGAAACGGCGCTGCATCTCGGACTCGGAGGCTCGCTCATGACCCGGACCATCGGCTCGGCGGGGACCGCGCGGCTGCGCGATCGGGCGTCCATCCTACCCCGGAGGCCCGGGCCCTCCCCCGGGAGCCGCCCCCGCACGGCCGCTCGAGGCGGTCCGGCCGTCCCCGCTCCCCGGGGTGGTGGCCCGGGCGATGTCCCAGGCGGTCGGGACGATCATGGCCATGGACCACTCAGCCGACGCCGCCTCCGGCCCCGACCCCCGACCGCCGTTCCGCGGCCATCCACTCCTCGGCGTGCTCGCCGTCGTCGTCCTCGGACCCGTCGTCGTGGTCGGTGGACTCCTCGCGGCGTGCGGACTGCTGATGCTCTTCGGCGTGGTCGTGGGACCGTTCCGCCCGGGGCACGTCCCGGACTGGCTCCAGTGGTGCTACGGCGGACCGAACGGCTTCACCAGCTTCGTGACGTTCATGGCCGGGGCGTTCCCGGCCGGTCTGGCCGCCGGCGGCATCCGCTGGGCCTTCACCGGCGTCTTCGATCTCGACTGACGCGCGTCAGCGGTAGTCGCGGGAGCGCAGCCGCCCGGTGAGGGGCAACGCCTCGACGCGCTGCGCCAGCAGGTTGACGACCCCCGAACGCCGCTCGAGCCGACCCCGTACGCACAGCGCCGGCGACGAGCGCGCCACCGTGCGGAACCGCTCCCAGACGCCGGGGGTGCAGATCACGTTGACCATGCCGGTCTCGTCCTCGAGGTTGAGGAAGACCACCCCGCGGGCCGTGCCGGGGGCCTGGCGGTGCGTGACGACTCCCCCCACCTCGACCACCGACCGGTCGGGCAGGGTGCGCAGCGCCTCGGCGGTGACCGCCCCCCGGGCGCTGAGGTGCTCCCGGACGAACTCCGTCGGGTGGGCCGCCGCCGACAGGCCCACCGCCCACAGGTCGGCGGCGGTCTCCTCGGCGGCGTCCATGCCGGGCAGGGTCGGGGCCTCGACCCCGACGACGACCCCGGGCAGGGTGTGGGCCTCGCCGCCACCCCGCCGCTGCGGCCGGGCGTCGCGCAACGCCCCCGCCGCCCACAGGGCGTCGCGGCGGGTGACCCCGAAGCACCCGAACGCCCCGGCGGTCGCCAGCGCCTCGAGGGCGTCGACCGGCGCGGCGGTCCGCCGGGTGAAGTCCTCGAGGTCGGCGAACGGCCGCACCGCCCGCTCGGCGTCGATACGCTCCAGCAGCTCACCCGACAGCCCGCGCACGTACCGCAACCCGATCCGCACGGCGTGGGTCGACGGGTCGGCGTGCCACCCCGGACGCGGGTGCCCGACGGGACCGGCGGCCGCGGTGCGGGGCTCGAGGGTGCAGGTCCGACGCGACGCCGCCACGCACGGCCCGAGCACCTCCACCCCGTGACGCACGGCGTCGCGCACGATCGTGTGCGGCGCGTAGAACCCCATCGGCTGGGCGTCGAGCAGCGCGCAGGCGAACTCGGCCGGATGGTGGAGCTTCACCCAGGCACTGGCGTACACCAGGTAGGCGAAGCTCACCGAGTGGCTCTCGGGGAAGCCGAAGTCGGCGAACGCCTCGAGCTTCGTGGCGATCTCCTCGGCGACGTCGCCGACGATCCCCTTCGTGGCCATCCCGGCGATCAGCCGCTCGCGCATGACCGCCATCCGGGCGCGGGA
>JAFMJM010000319.1 GCA_017853455.1 Acidimicrobiia bacterium
CGACCAGTTCGGTGAGCACGCCTACGACGAGCAGGGCAACTACATCGGCCCGGTCGTCGAGGACGAGGCGGAGGCCGCCGACGAGGCGGCCGAGGCCGTGTCCGAGGCGCTCGACGAGGTCGTCGCCGAGGTCGTCGACGAGGTCGTCGCCGAGGTCGAGGCGGCACCGGAGGCCGACGCCGGGGCCTGATCGGCTCCCCGAAGGCGCTCAAGGAACCCCCACCGGGGGCCGACACTCCTCCGAGGGGTCACCACCGCGGTGATCCCGTCGGAGGAGAACCGTGGGCAAGAGCCGGACACTGCTGGCCGCCGTCGCCGTGGTCCTGGCCCTGGCGGCGGGTATGGGCGTCTACGCCTACGTCGCCGGGGCGGACGACCGAGCGGCGAGCCGGGTCCAGACCGTCGAGGCGTTCGTCGCCGTCGGCGACATCCCGAAGGGCACCACGGGCGCCAGTGCGCTCCAGGACGGCCTGATCGCCCCGGCGCGGGTGCTGCGCGGGTCCGTGCCGGGCGCAGCCGTGACCGACGCCACCGTGCTCGACGGCAAGGTCGCCGCCTCGGAGATCTCGGCCAAGCAGTTCATCACCGCCGCCTCGTTCGTGGCGCCGTCCGACGCCGGTGGCTCCAGCCTGGCGGCGTCGATCGGCGGCAAGGAGCTCGTGGCGGTCACCGTCGCCTTCGACGCCGCCCGCTCACTGGCCGGCCAGATCGCCCCCGGTGACCGGGTCGACCTGATCGCCGCCCGGGAGTCCGGGTCGTCGTACCTCATGCACGGGGTCAAGATCCTGGCGGTCGGCACCGAGACCGCCGCCACCGCCACCGGCGGGCAGGGCCAGCCGTCGGCCACCGCCGCCTCGACCGGCCTGGTCACCTTCGAAGTCACGCCGGACGCCGCCCTCGCGATCGTCGCCGAGAGCCGCGCCGACACGCTCTACATGACCCTCCAGTCCCTGAGTGGTGCGGCGAACGCCACCTCGACCGCGGTGACGACACCGTGACCGTCCCCGACCTCGACCTCGCCGTCCCGACGGGACCCGACCTCGTCGTCGTCCCTCCGCCGAGTGTCGATCCGCGCCGGTGCCGGGTGGCGGTGGTCGAGCCCGTCGCCGACGTTCGCCGCCTGATCGGTGACCGGCTCCCGGGCGCCGACCGGGTCGCATCCATCACCGACCTGGAGGTGGCCCCCGACCGGCCGATCGTGATCGTGCTCGGTCCGGGAAGCTCCGGAATTCCGGGCCTGACCGCGCTCACCGAACTCACGGCGCAGCACCCCCTGCTCGCCGCCGTCGCAGTCCTCGACCACCTGACGACCGACGGCATGCAGGCGGCGCTCCGGGCCGGTGCCCGTGACGTGGTGGCGCTCGACGCGGGCGGCGACGCCGTCAGCAGTGCAGTGGCGCGCGTCGCCGATCAGCTGGTGCAGGCAGCACCGGGCGTGGTCGGCCGGACCGATGCCACCGCGGCGCGGTCGGCGCCCGGGCGGATCGTGGCGGTGTTCTCACCCAAGGGTGGCGTCGGCAAGACCGTGGTGGCGACCAACGTCGCCGCCGCCATGGCCCGGCGCAGCACCGAGGCGATCGCCCTCGTCGACGCCGACCTCCAGTACGGCGACGTGGCGGTGGTGCTCGGATTGCCGCCCGAGCACTCGATCGTCGACGCCGCCGGTGTGGCTGCGGCCGACGACCCGGGGTCCCTCCGTGACCTCATGGTGCGGGACCGCTCGGGCCTCCTGGTCCTGCCGGCACCCCGGGAGCCGATGATGGGTGTCGCCCTCGGCCCGGAGGACGTCCACGACGTCTGCGGCGGTCTGCAACAGGTGGCGGCGGTGTCGGTCGTCGACGTCCCGTCGGTGTTCGACGACGCCACGTTCGCCATCCTCGAGGCAGCCGACGACATCCTCCTCGTGGCGTCGATGGACATCCCGAGCATCAAGAACCTCAAGGTCGGGATGCAGGCCTACGACCTCGCCGGTCTGGTGGGTCCGAAGCTCCGGCTCGTGCTCAACCGGGCCAACGCCCAGGTGAAGCTCGATCCGCGCGAGGTGGAGCGCGTGCTGGGCATCCCGGTCGAGTTTCCGGTGCCGTACGACCTGGCGGTGCCGGTGGCGGTGAACGCCGGGCAGCCGGTGGTCGTCCACGCGCCCCGCTCGGCGGCGGCGCGGGCCTTCGACCACGTCGCCCGGACCCTGCTCGGACCCGACGCCGCCGACGGCCGCCGGTCCGCCAAACGGAGGCGGTAGGCCGTGGTCGTCCAGCAGCAGTCCACCACCCGCTGGGGTGCCGTGCAGCGCCCGGGTTCCGGCCCGGCGGGCAACGGCGCCCGGGGCCAGGCCCTCGACCTGCTCCGCCAGAAGATGCACCAGTCGGTCATCGCCGAGCTCGGACCGGTGCTCTACAGCCAGGGGGTCTCCGAGGCCGAGCTTCGGACCCAGGTCGAGGAGCAACTGCACAAGGCGCTCGCGCAGGAGCGGATCGCCATCACCGTCGACGAGCGCCAGGCCGTCATCCAGTCCATCTTCGACGACGTGCTCGGCTACGGCCCGATCGACCGCTTGCTGCGCGACCCCGACGTCAACGAGGTCATGGTCAACGGGCCCGACAAGGTCTACGTCGAGAAGAAGGGCAAGATCGTCCTGACCGACGTGACGTTCGCCGACGAGACCCACGTTCGCCGGATCGTCGACAAGATCGTCAGCCAGGTCGGGCGCCGGGTCGACGAGGCCACGCCCATGGTCGACGCCCGCCTGCCCGACGGCTCGCGGGTCAACGTCGTCGTCCATCCGCTGGCCATCGGCGGACCGTTCATGACGATCCGGCGCTTCGCCGCCGACCCGTTCAAGGTCCACGACCTGGTCCGGTTCGGCACGCTGTCGCAGCAGGCGGCGGACTTCATCGAGGCCTGCGTCAAGGGCCGGCTCAACGTGGTCGTGAGCGGAGGGACTGGCACGGGCAAGACCACGATGCTCAACGTCCTGTCGTCGTTCATCCCGTCCGACGAGCGCATCATCACCATCGAGGACGCCAAGGAGCTCCAGCTCCAGCAGCC
>JAFMJM010000320.1 GCA_017853455.1 Acidimicrobiia bacterium
GCCGACTGGCAGAACGCCCAGCGGACGCTGGTCGAGATGCCGGCCGTCGCCCGGGTCGTCTACCTGGTGGTCCTCGTGGTCGGGGCCGTGATCTTCGGCGTCTTCGTGGGTCTCGGACGGCTCGCAGGACAGGGCCTGGTCGCGCTCCACCGCTGCCTGGCCCGGGTGATCGACCGTCGGATCGCCTTCGCGACGGTGCTCGCACTGAGTGTGGCCGTGGGACCCACGCTGGCCCAGGACTTCGTCCTCCGCCCGGTGTTCGACTCGGTGAACTCGTCGTACGCCGTGGTCGACCGGTCGACCACGCCCGGGACCACCCGGCCGACGACGTCGTTTCAGTCGGGCGGGCCCGGATCGCTGGTGTCGTGGCGCAGCCTCGGCATGACCGGACGGAACTTCGCCGGCAACGCCCCCAGCCCGGAGCAGCTGGCCACGGTGGTGGCGCCCGGGACGCCGGTCGTGGAGCCGATCCGGGTCTACGTCGGGCTGCAGTCGGCACCCGACGCTGCGGCACGGGCGCGGCTCGCGGTACGTGAGCTCGAGCGGACGGGCGCGTTCCAGCGGCGCATCCTGGTCGTCGCCACCGCCACCGGCACGGGGTGGATCAACCCCCAGGCCGCCCGTGCGTTCGAGGCGATCAACGGTGGCGACACCGCCATCGTGACCATCCAGTACTCGTATCTGCCGTCGTGGATCTCGTTCCTCGTCGACAAGGACAAGGCGGCCGAAGCGGGCGTCGCCCTGTTCGATGCCGTGCACCGCCGGTGGCTGCGCGAACCCGCCGCCACGCGGCCCCGGCTCGTCGCGTTCGGCGAGAGTCTCGGATCGTACGGATCGGAGCACGCCTTCGACTCCGACTCGGCGACGGCGTCCCTGCGGAAGATCATCGACCGCACCGACGCTGCCCTGTGGGTCGGCCCGACGGAGTCCAACGTGATCCGCACCCCGCTGATCGAGGTCCGCGATCCGGGTACCCCCACGTGGCGCCCGGTCGTCGGCGACGGTCGTCGGTCGACGTTCGCCAACACCCCCGGGCAGTTGGTGCGCACCGCCGATGTGCCCGTCGTGTACGAGCAGCACGCCTCCGACCCCGTGGGGTGGTGGGGCTGGGCCTCGGCGTGGTCGGTGCCGCTCTGGTTGCAGGGTCCGCGGGGGTACGACGTCCCCGATCGGGCGCACTGGTTCCCGATCGTGACCTGGGGGCAGACCGCCGCCGACCTGATCGCCGGCTTCTCGGCACCGGCCGGCCATGGACACAACTACAACGACGCCTGGCCCGAGGCCGTGGCGGCGGTGGCGGCGCCCCCGGGATGGACCGCGGCCGACACCCGGGCCATCTCCCGACGGCTGCAGCACTTCGTGGTCGGTCCCGAGTGAAACCGGCCCGGCGACGGGCCCTCGGGATCGCCGGTGCCGTCGTCGTCGTCCTCGCCGCGTTCCAGGTGCTGCGCGCCGACGTCGTGCCCGGACGGCTCCATTTCTGGTGGAACCTCGGGTTCGGACTGGTCGTGGTGCTGGTGGCCCTCGTGGCCGGTCTCCGCACTGCCGACCTCGGGCTCGAGCGGCGCCACGTGGGTTCCGGCCTCCGGTGGGGACTGGCGTGCTGGGGACTCGCCGTCGTCGGGTTCGGGATCGTGGCGTTGGCGCCCTGGACCCGCGCCGTCTACCACGACCACCGGGCCACCGTGTCGACCGGCGCCCTGCTCTGGAAGGTCCTCGTCGCCATCCCCCTGGCGACGGCGCTGATGGAGGAGCTGGTGTTCCGGGGCGTGATCTTCGGCGCGACGGCCCGGATCACGACCGCCACCCGGGCGGCCATCGTGTCGGCCCTCGCCTTCGGCTTCTGGCACGTCCAGCCCACCCTCGGGTCCCTGGGCGCCAATGCCGCCACCGACGGTGCCCGGGGGATCGCCCAAGTCGGGCTGGTGGCCGGGGTGGTCGTCGCCATGACGGCGGCCGGCCTGTTCCTGGCGTGGCTGCGCATCCGCAGCCGGAGCCTCGTCGCTCCGTTCCTCACCCACTGGGGTGTCAACGCCACGGCACTGGTCGTGGCGTGGCTGGTGGCGCGGGGCTGAACCGTCGATCAGTCGCGCCGCGGCATCGCCGCCGGGATGTCGACGAAGCCCTTGCGGCGCCGGATGCGCCAGCGCTCACCGTCGCGGACCAACTCGTCCTCGTGGTGACCCATCATGGGCATGACCGGCCGGCCCGCGTCGTCGACCTGGATCACGGTCCACATCACGACGGCGGTCGCCCGGTCACCGTCGAGGGTCACCCGAGGGTTGCTGATCTGGTGGAACGACCGACCGACCAGGCCGTCGAGCGACGGCCCCATCATCTCCTTGATGGCGTCGCGCCCCTGCGCACGTCCGAGCGGACCGAGGAGCAGTTCGCCGTCGTCGGTGAAGAGATCGGCGTAGCCATCGAGGTCGCCGGCATCGAGGCGGTCGCCGTAGTCGACGAAGAGCTGGTGGATGGCCTGGAGGTCCTCGAGGCGCTGCAGTCGTTCGAGCAGCACCGGGAGATCGGCGGCGTCGGTCATGGCCGGAACCTAGCGCGGCGACCCGTCAGCAGGTGGCGGCCATCTCCTCGATCGCCGCCCACTCCTCGGGCGTCGCCGTGAGCGACCACTTCGCCTTGACGCCCGTCCAGATCTGGACGTAGCGGCACCACGAACCCCGATCGGGTGGCCGCCACGACTCGGGACCGTCGTCGCCCTTGCTGCGGTTCTCGCCCAGCGGGATGGCCAACAGGTGGCCGGGGTCGGCAGCGTCGACCGCGTAGGCGGCCCGGGCTTCCGGGGTCCACGACCACGCACCCGACCGCCAGGCGTTGGCGAGGGGCACCGTGTGGTCGATGTCGAGCGACCGCGCCGACGTGACCACCGCGCCGCTCCAGGGGTCGGTCCACGAGCCCGTGGCCACGGTGCACGACGTGGAGCTCGTGAAGGTCACGGGGAGGGCGGAGGACGCGATCAGGATCTCCGCCCGGGTGTCCTGGCAGTCGCCGTCGGGATCGGTCCAGTCGGAGAACAGC
>JAFMJM010000321.1 GCA_017853455.1 Acidimicrobiia bacterium
GTCGCCTCCGGTCTGGCCGCCATCCACGTCTACTCGGCACGCATGCCCAAGGAGTGCCTGAGCGCGATGTCGTTCGCGTTCCGCTCGGAGGAGTTCACCGCCCGCTACGACGTGCCCACCTACGCCGCGTGGCTCGCCGCCGCCGACCCGGTCCCGGCCTACGCGATGCACCGACGGGTGCTCCGGGTGCTCCAACGGGGTGCGCCACCGCGCCGATGGGTCCTGAAGTCGCCGGTGCACCTGCACGCCCTCCCGACGCTGCTCGCCACCTACCCCGACGCCCGGATCGTCGTCACCCACCGCGACCCCGCGGCCTTCCTGGCGTCGGTGTCGAGCCTGATCGTCACGCTGCGGTCGGTGCACAGCGACGCCGTCGACCCGGTGGCCGTCGGGCGGTACCACCTCGACCTCTACGGCCGGTCCCTCGACCGGCTCGTCGACCACCTCGACGACGGCACCCTCGACCCGTCCCGCGTCGCCTGGGTGCCCCACGCCGACCTCGTGGCCGATCCGGCGGCGGTGCTGCGCTCCCTCTACGGTCGGTTCGGCGTGGACCTCCCCGACGACCTGCTCGCCGTCATGACCGCCGCCGACCAGGGCACGGCCGAAGCCGGTGCGCACCGCTACTCGGCGGCCGACTTCGGGCTCGACCTCGACGAGGTGCAGGAGCGGTTCTCCCGGTCGAGTGCCCGCCTGGAAGCGCTCGGGGCCGGCCGGTGAGCGAACCCGACCGGCGGACGCTGTCGGCGAGCGACCTCGCCCGTCGGCTGGGCGACGCGCTGCCGCCCGCCGACAGCCTCACCGCCGAGCAGCTCGAGCTGGTCGCTGCGGCGCGCGATCTGCTCGACGCCGTGGTGCGGACCGACGTCGACGACGACGCGCGCGCCGACGCCGCCGCCACGATCCGGACCGTGACCGACGCCCTGCGGGCGGCGACCCGCGAGCCGGTGATCGTGCTCCTGCGGCATCCGGGGGGCCGGTTCGAGAACGCCACGCAGGCCGGGAGCGGGCGGCTCAACGCCCGGTCGTTCCCCACGACGTTCGACATCCCCGCCGAGTGCCCCGAGATCGCCACCGGGCCCGGTCCGGAGGTGCACGGGCGCTGCGTGCTCGACGCCTCGGCCGGCGGCCCGCCGGAGCGGGCCCACGGGGGCGTGGTCGCGACCATCCTCGACGAGGCGTGTGGCGCCGGCATCGTCGCCGCCGGCCGCGTCGGGATGACGGTCACCCTCACGGTCGACTTCCGCGGTCCCGTGCCGCTCGGTGTTCCGCTGGCCATCCGGTCGCGCGCCGAGGAGATCGACGGCCGCAAGACGTGGGTCACCGCCGAGATCGTCGTCGACGACGAGGTCCGGGCCCGCGGCCGCGCGCTGTTCGTCGCCACCCGTCCGCAGTGATCGCCCCGGTGGGGACGACCGGCGGTGGCCGATCCCCGGGGCGCCCACCGTTCGGGTCGCGGACTCCCGACGGTGCCGACTGCTAGAACCGGTCCCCTCGGGACGGCCCGGTCAGGAGATCCGGTCATGGACGGCACCAGCGCAGCAGTCGACGGCCCGCCCGTGCGGGAGTGGCCCGACGACGCCGACGTCGCGTCGGCGCCGTGGACCGACCGCGTCCGGGACCTCCTGCCCTGGGCGGCGTGGGTGGCCTCGCTGGCCTTCGCCGGGTGGCAGGTGGCGTCGTACGCGCGGCGCCTGCCCTACGTCGACGACTACCCCTTCGTGCCGTGGGTCAACGGTCGACAGCCTCTCTCGCTGTCGTGGCTGTGGCGCCAGTCGTCGGAGCACCGGTTGATCGTCACGAAGCTGATCGAGGTCACGGTCGGTCGGTTCTCCGGCGGCGACTACAGCGTCCAGGTCTGGGTCAACCTGGCGATCCTGGCCGGCCTCGCGGCCGGGTCGATGATCGCCGTTCGCCGGATGCGCGGCCGCACCGCGTGGGGTGACGCCTTCTTCCCGCTCCTGATCCTGGCGCCCCAGCTGCCCTCCCTGCAGTGGGGGTTCCACGTTCACTTCGTGATGAACAGCGTGGCGGCCATCACCCTGACGCTGATCGCCGCCCGGTTCGGCCTCGACGTCCCCACCCGCTGGTGCTGGGTGGGGGTCGTCGGGCTGGTGCTCCTGTGGGGCGGGGGAGCGCCCGGTCTGGCGATGCTTCCCGGCTTCGCGGTCTGGCTGGTCTGGTCGGTGCTCCGGCGGCGCCGGGCCGACCGCACCCAGGGGATCGTCCTGCTCGCGGCGACCGCCGTGGTCGGCGTGATGTTCGTCGGCTACTTCATCGGGTGGCACGGCGTGCCGTCGCGCACGCCGACCCCGGTGCAGATCCTCACGACGACCCTCCATGCCGCCACCGCACCGGGCGGCAACGCCATGTACGACTGGTGGCCGCTGTCGGGCCTGGCGGTCGGTGGAGCGCTCGCCCTGACGGTCGGACTGGTCGTGGTCCGGCTGGCGAACCGCGCGACCCGGACCCGCAACCACTCGGTGGCGATCGCCCTGGCCGCTGCCGGCGGGGCGGTGCTGGCCCTCCTGGTGGCCATCGGGTACGGCCGCGGGACGAAACCCTTCACCATCGGCCTCGAGCAGCACTACTCCGACGCCGTGCTCCCGGTGCTGGTGTGGGCCTACCTGGTCTGGGACCGGCTCTGCCGGGGTCGGCTCCGGGTGACGGTGGGGGTCGTCCTGGCGCTGGCGGCGCTGGCGTCGACCTGGATGAACACCTCCGACACCCTGGTCCGGTACCGGGAGATCCACGACCAGCAGGTGGCGTTCATCGACGACTTCTGCGCCGGGGCGTCCCCCGCTCGCCTGACCCGCCGGTACTACTCGCCGTTGCTGTTCCTCGACGATTGGGACACCACCCTCTACGGCGCCGAGGCGGTTCCGGAGGGCATCCGGGTCCTCAGCCGCAGATGGAACGGGACCTTCTGCCCCTGACGGGATCCGACGGGCGCGCCCGCCGGGCGGGGCGTTAGTGTCGATCCGATGGGCGGACGGCGCAGCGGAGGCGCGCGGGCCGAGGGTGGTCGGCGCGCGG
>JAFMJM010000041.1 GCA_017853455.1 Acidimicrobiia bacterium
CTGTGGGCGGTGTTCAAGATCCGCGCCGTGTGGGTCAACATCAACTACCGCTACGTCGAGGAGGAGCTCGCCTACCTCTTCGAGAACGCCGACCTGAAGGCGCTCGTCTACGCCCGCGAGTTCGCGCCGCGGGTGCGCGGCGTGCTCGGGTCGCTCCCGCTGCTGCAGCACACCGTCGTGATCGACGACGGCAGCGGCGCCGACCTCACCGGCCTCGACTCCGTGCCCTACGAGGACGCCCTCGCCGCGCAGTCGCCCGAGCGCGACTTCGGACCCCGGTCGGGCGACGACCGGTACATCCTCTTCACCGGTGGCACCACCGGAATGCCCAAGGGCGTCGTGTGGCGTCACGAGGACGTCTTCTTCGCCCTCGGCGGCGGCATCGACCCGGTCGCCAACACCCGCGTCGACTCCCCCGCCACGCTCATCGAAGCGGCCAAGGAGCAGCCCGGCGTCACCTGCATGATGCCGATCGCGCCCCTGATGCACGGCGCCACGCAGTGGGGCGTCATGAGCGGCTCGTTCCGGGCGAACAAGGTCGTGCTGATGGCCAAGTTCGACGCCGAACGCGCCTGGGAGCTCGTCGGCGAGGAGAAGATCAACTCGATCATGATCACGGGCGACGCCATGGCCCGACCCTTGATCGACGCGCTCGCCGAGCGCGCCGACGACTTCGACCTCTCCAGCCTGTTCCTCGTGGGGAGCACCGCCGCACTGTTCTCGCCGGGGGTCAAGGAGCAGTTCATGGAGCTGCTCCCGACGTGCGTGTTCAGCGACGCCATCGGATCGTCGGAGGGCGGCTCCAACGGGTACGTCATCGTCCAGAAGGGCAAGACCGCCATGAAGGGCGGGCCCACCGTCAACCCGGTCCTCGACAGCGTGGTGCTCGACGAGGACCTGCGCGAGGTCGCGCCCGGGTCCGGCGTCGTCGGCAAGGTCGCCCGCAAGGGCAACATCCCGATCGGCTACTACAAGGACCCGGTCAAGTCGGCCGAGACGTTCGTCACCGGACCCGACGGCACCCGGTACTCCGTGCCGGGCGACTTCGCCACCTACGAGGCCGACGGCACCATCACGCTGCTCGGACGCGGCTCGGTGTCGATCAACTCCGGCGGCGAGAAGATCTTCCCCGAGGAGGTCGAGGGCGCGGTGCGCCGCCACCCCGAGGTCTACGACTGCGTCGTGGTCGGCGTGCCCGACGAGCGGTGGGGCCAGCGCGTCGCCGCGGTGGTCAAACCCCGTGGCCACGCCGTGGTCACCCTCGAGTCGGTCCAGGAGGAGTGCCGCAAGCACATCGCGGGCTACAAGGTGCCGCGCGAGATCCACCTCGTCGACCACATCGAGCGCTCGCCGTCGGGCAAGCCCGACTACCGCTGGGCGGCGGCCGTCGCCCGCGGCGAGACGACCGCCTGATCCACCACCGGTCGCCGAGCACCGATCCCCGAGGAGCCCCCGTGCCGCTGCACCCCGCCTTCCAGGCCTTCGTCGACGCCACTGCCGGCGCCGCCCCCCAGCCCGAGGACCCCGCCGAGCGGGTCGCCGCGCTGCGGGCGACGGTCGAGGGCTTCGGTGCCCTCGGGGCGGGTGAGCCCCCGGCCCTCGCCTCGGTGGCCGACCACACCGTCGACGGCCCCCACGGGCCCGTCCCGGTCCGGATCTACACGCCGACGGCGCCGTCGGGCGTGGGCATCGTCTACCTCCACGGCGGCGGCTGGGTGTCGGGCTCGGTGAACGCCTGGGACGGCCTGTGCCGGCGCCTGGCCGCGACGGCGAACGCGGTCGTGGCCAGCGTCGACTACCACCTCGCTCCCGAGCACCCGTTCCCCGGTCCGCTCGACGACTGCCACGCCGCGCTGGCCTGGTTCGTCGATCGGGCGGGCGATTTCGGCGTCGACCCGGCCCGGGTGGCGATCGCCGGCGACAGCGCCGGCGGCAACCTGAGCGCGGCCGTGGCCCTCGTCGCCCGCGACCGCGGCCCCGACCTCGTCGCGCAGGTGCTCGTGTACCCCGTGACCGACGCCGCCTGCGACACGCCGTCGATGGCCGCCAACGGCGAGGGCTACCTCCTCACGGCGGCCGCCATGCGCGACATGTGGGCGATGTACCTCGGCGGCTGGGCCCGCGACGTCGCGCCCGCCGACGCCGACCCGCTCGCCGCCGTGCTGCGCCACCCCGACCTGGCGGGCCTGCCGCCCGCGCTGGTCATGACCGCCGAGTTCGACCCGCTGCGCGACGAGGGTGAGGCCTACGCGGCCCGCCTGGCCGAGGCGGGCGTGCCCACCACCGTGCGGCGCTTCGACGGCATGATCCACGGCTTCTTCGGGATGTACGAGATCGTGGGCGAGTCGGGCGAGGCGATCGCACTCGCCGCCGACTTCGTCAACGACCGGGCTCGCTGAGCCGCCGCAGCAGCCCGCGGGCGATGACGAGACGCTGGATCTCGTTGGTGCCCTCGCCGATCATCATCAGGGGAGCGTCGCGCAAGTGGCGCTCGATCGGCAGCTCGGTGGTGTAGCCGATCCCACCGTGGATGCGCATCGCGTCCGTCGCGATCGCGAACGCCGCCTCACTGGCGAACAGCTTGGCCATGCCCGCCTCGACGTCGCAGCGCTCCCCCGCCTGCTTCTTCTCCGCCGCCGACCGGGTGAGGAGCCGGGCGGCCTCGAGCTGCGTCGCCATGTCGGCGAGCTTCAGTTGGATCGCCTGGTGCTCCGCGATCGGGACGCCCATCGTGTGCCGCTGCTGTGCGTACGCCAGCGCGGCGTCGAACGCAGCACGCGCCACCCCCACCGCCCGGGCGGCGATGTTGATGCGTCCCTGCTCGAGGACGCCCAGGATCTGCGCCAATCCGCGCCCCGGCTCGCCCACCAGTGCGTCGGCGGGCATCCGGTGGCCCACGTAGGCCATCTCCACCGTCTCGAGTCCCTTGTACCCGAGCTTCGGGATGTTCCGCGACACCGTGATCCCGCCCGACGACGGCCCGGGCTCCTTCTCGACCACGAACGCCGAGATGCCCTCGTCGGTGCGCGCCGCCAGCAGGATCAGCGACGCCCGCTCCCCGTTGGTGACCCAGGTCTTCGTGCCGTCGACCACCCATTCGTCGCCGTCGCGCGTCGCCCGGCACGTCAGGTTGCGGGTGTCGGTCCCGGCGTCGGGCTCGGAGAGCGACAGGGCGCCCCGGCGGGCCCCCGACGCCAGATCGGGCAGCCAGCGCCGCTTCTGCTCCTCGGTGCCGTGGGTGGCGATCGTGGTCGCGCACATCGTGTGCGTGTTGACAATGCCCGACAGCGACATCCAGCCGTAGCAGAGCTCCTCGACCACCGCCACGTAGGTCAGCAGGTCGAGACCGAGCCCGCCGTACTCGACCGGCGTGGTGACGCCGAACAGACCCATCGCCTTCATGTCCTCGACCAGGGCGTCGGGATGGGCGTCGGCGCGCTCGAGCTCCGAGGCCACCGGGAGGACCTCCCGGGCCACCCAGTGCCGCACCGCCGCCACGATCTCCTCGCGCACCTCGGGCGGCGTCGGAATCGTCGTCCGGGGGTCGCTCACGACGGGCGAGTCTAGGATCCGGCCGTGTCCGACCTCCCCGTCCCCCACGACGTCGACCCGGCCGACGGAACGCTCGTGCACAACCTGCACGACCTCGACGGCGGGCCCGACGTGCCGGCCGACGTCGCCGCCGCCCGCCGCGCGGCGGCCGCCACCCGGCGGCTGATCAACGGGCTCGTCGGGACCACCGCCGACGCCGCCACCCTCGACGCCGCGGCCACCGACCTCGAGCGTCTCGCCGACGTCCTGGCCCCCCACGGCGTGCGCAGCCGCTACGAGGCCACCGGTGGTCTCCACGGCGGGGTGACCGCCGACCAGCGGGTCTGGGAGTCGCACCCGTTCATCGGGCCGGGCAGCCCGCTCGCGCCACCGATGCGGATCACCCGGGTCGGCGACCTCGCCCTCGGCACCGTCGTGTTCACCCACCCCTACGAGGGCCCGCCCGGGGCGGCCCACGGCGGGATGGTGGCGGCGATGTTCGACCTCGTCCTCGGGGCCGCCGCCTCCTTCAGCCCGGTGGGGGGCCTCACCGGCACCCTGAGCGTCCGGTACCGGCGCCCGACCCCCCTGCACGAGCCCATCCGCTACGAGGGCTGGATCGACCGCTCCGAGGAGCGCAAGACCTTCGTGGCCGGCGCCTCCTTCGCCGGCGACACCCTGCTGGCCCAGGCGGAGGGGATCTTCGTGCGGGTCGACCAGCGCCGCTACGACCCCCCGGCCGGTTCGTGAGACAATGACCGGACCCGGACCGAGACCCGAACGGAGCTCCCGTGCCCATCCCCGAGCAGCGTGACCTCGAGGCCGCCCGCGGCATCCTCGCCGAGTGGTTCGCCCGTGACCTCGACGCCACCGACGTCGAGGTGGGTCCGATCGACAAGCCCGGTCTGACCGGGTTCTCCAACGAGACGCTCCTCTTCGACCTGACCTACACCCCGAAGGGCCGCAGCCCCCGCACCGAGGGGCTGGTGGTGCGCACCAAGCCGACGGCCCACACGGTGTTCCTCGAGTCCGACTTCGAGACCCAGTACCGCGTGCTCGACACGCTCGGCGTGCGCACCGACGTGCCGGTGCCCGTCATGCGCGGCTACGAGTCCGATCCGTCGGTGCTCGGCTCCGAGTTCTTCGTGATGGAGCGCCTCGACGGCTGCAAGGTCCCCGGCGACGCCCCGCCGTACACCGCCGAGGGCTGGGTGACCGAGCTCACCCCCGAGGAGCGGACCACGATGGTCCACTCGGGGCTCGACGCGCTGGTCAAGATCCACTCCCTCGACTGGCACCGGCTCGGGTTCGACGACCTCTCGAAGCCGCAGTACGGCGCGCTCGGCTTCGCGCAGCAGTTCGCCTACTACGAGGCGTCGTTCGAGTGGGCGGCCCAGGGCCGCCCGGAGGAGCACCCGATCGTGTTCGCGGCGCTCGAGTGGTGTCGCGAGCGGGCTCCGCAGCTCGACCCGGAGATCACGCTCTGCTGGGGCGACGCCCGCATGGGCAACCAGATGTTCGGACCCGACAACACGGTGCAGGCGGTGGTCGACTGGGAGATGGTCACCCTCGCCGACCCGATGATGGACCTGGGCTGGTGGATCTTCCTCGACCGCCACAGCCACGAGGGCTTCGGCGTCGACCGCCTCCCCGGGTTCCCCACCCGCGAGGAGCAGATCGCCTACTACGAGCAGCGCTCCGGACGGCGGGTCCGCGACCTCGAGTTCTACGAGGTCTTCGCCGGCCTGCGCTTCGGGGTCGTGATGATGCGGCTCGCGACCCTGCTCCAGGAGTTCGAGCTGCTCCCCGCCGAGAACGACATGGCCCAGAACAACACCGTCACCCAGAACCTCGCCGTGCTGCTGGACCTGCCCGCCCCCGGCGCGCCGGTCCAGCTCTGAGCGTCCGGTCGTTCGGGCCCCGACGATGCCGGACGTCGCGGTCGAGGGCGGGATCGTCGACCTCATGGTCGGCCTGCCCCCGGCCCCCGGCGACATGTCGTGGCGCGACGCCCTCCGGCCGCTCCTGAAGGACGAGCAGTCGTTGGGCGGCTTCGCCCACCCCGCGTCGTACATGTTCAAGAACCTGCCGTCGGAGCGCTTCGCCGACGACCCGCCCCGGGCGGTGCTCGAGGCGATGGACGCCTACGGGGTCGCCACGGCGCTGATCACCGTCCACCCCGACAACCCGGTGTCGGTGCGGGCCGTCACCGAGCACCCCGACCGCTTCATCGGCGCGGTCGAGGTCGACCCCAACGCCGGGGTCGCCGGGGTCCGGGCGCTGCGCCACGCCGTGGAGACGCTCGGGGTGCGGGCCGCCGCCGCGCTGCCCGCCGGCACGTTCCCCCAGCGCCCCCTCGACGACGCCGCCTGGTTCCCGCTCTACACCGCCTGCATCGACCTCGGCGTGCCGTTCCTGCCCTGCGTGGGCATCCCCGGGCCGCGCATCCCGTTCGCCCCCCAGCACGTGATGCTGCTCGACCGGGTCTGCTACGAGTTCCCCGAGCTGACGATCATCACCCGCCACGGCTGCGAGCCCTGGGAGGAGCTGGCCGTCAAGCTCATGCTGAAGTGGCCCAACCTCCACTACTCGACATCGGCCTTCGCGCCGAAGTACTACCCGCAGGCGATCGTCGACTACGCCAACACCCGCGGCGCCGACAAGGTCCTGTTCGCCGGGTACTTCCCGATGGGCCTCTCCTACGAGACGATCTTCGAGCAGCTGCCGAACGTGGGGTTCCGCCCCGAGGTGTGGCCGAAGTTCCTCCGGGGCAACGCCGCCCGGATCTTCGGGCTCTGACCGGCCCCGGGCCCGGCTTCCCGGCGTTCCCGGGACTCGGCGGGTAGATTCCCGGCCATGGCAGTTGCAGTTGGATCGCGCCTCAAGTGCGAGAAGTGTGAGACCGAGGTCATCGTCGTCAAGGGCACCGACGGCGACGTGTCGTGCTGCGGGCAGCCGCTCGCGGCCCGGGAGGGCTGAGATGGCGAACCTGCTGGGCAAGCGCTACGTGTGTGCCGAGTGCGAGGCCACGGTGCTCGTCACCAAGGCCGGCGAGGGCGAGCTCACCTGCCACGGCGCGGTGATGGAGCCGGCGCAGGCCAAGCCGCTCCCCTCCTCGGACTGACACCCCCGACGACCGCCCAGTGGCCGTCGTCGACCTCGACCCCGGGCTGACCTCCGCCGGGCCGCCGGCCATCGCCGCGGCCCTGGCCGGACACGTCGGGGAGCCGCTCCTCGTGCGGCTCGACGCCGACGCCCTGGCGGCCGGCCCCGAGACCGACCTGCGGCGCTGGCTCCGGACCGTGCCGTTCGCGACGCTGTGCGTCGGCGACCCACCCCGGGTGGTGCGCGAATCGGTCGACGCCTGGGTCCCCGATCCGGTGGCCGCCGACCGGCTCGCCGCCGGCTTCGAACGTGCCCCGCACGCCGCCCTCGCCGCGGCCCTCCTCGTGCGCGAGCCGCCGGTCGGCGTGTGGGCCGGGCTGGTCGCCGAGTCGACCACCTACTCGATGCTCCAGGGCGGTCCCGAGTTCGCCGCCTGGCGGGCCGGCCGGGCCGAGTCGCGCCTCACCGACGACGACTCCGAAGACGAATCCGACGCCGGCCCCCGGGTGCGGGTCAGCGAGCGCCACGGACACACCGTCGTCACCCTGACCCGCGGCCACAAGCACAACGCCCTCGACGCGCGTCTCCGCGACGAGCTCGACGCCGCCCTGGCCCCCCTCGTCGACGGTCGCGGGCCGGTCATCGTGCGCGGGGAGGGCCCGTCCTTCTGCTCGGGGGGTGACCTCGACGAGTTCGGGTCGTTCCCCGATCCGGTCGCCGCCCACGTCGTGCGCCTCACCCGCTCCCTCGCCGGGCGGTTCCACGCCCTCGAACGTCGCCTCGTCGTGGGACTCCACGGGTCGTGCCTCGGTGCGGGCATCGAGCTGCCCGCCTTCGCCGGCAAGGTGATCGCCGCCGACGACGCCCGCATCGGCCTCCCCGAGCTCGGCCTGGGCCTGGTGCCGGGTGCGGGCGGCACGGTGTCGATCCCCCGGCGTGCCGGGCGCAACACCCTGCTCCAGCTCCTCTGGGACGGGGGCGTCGTCGACGCCCGCCGGGCCCGTCGTGTCGGACTGGTCGACGAGGTCGTACCCCCCACCCGGCTCGCCGAGCGCTGCCACGAGGTCGCCGACTCCCTGGGCTGACGTCCGAGCGACGGCGGGGGCGGCGCGCCGCGGCGTGGCCGGCGGCCCGTCAGGGCACGTCGGGCGTGGGCACCACCATCGTCGGCATGTCGGACGGAGCCGACCCGAGGGCCACGGCGATCTTCGAGAACCCCATGAACAACGCGATCCCGAGGGTCAGCTCGACGATCTGGGCCGGTGTGAAGTGGGCCAGCATGCGGGCGCGCAGGTCGTCGGACAACGTGTGCCCGCCGGCGAGGAACGCGTCGGTGTAGGCGATGACCGCCTTGGCCCGGTCGTCGAGTGCGCTCTCCTCGTAGCCCTCGTCGATGAGCGCGACGGTGTCCTCGTCGAGCCCCTCCTGCCTCGCGACCGCGAAGCGGACGTTGCGTCAGTAGCCGCAGTCGGTGATGCGGGCGTTGCGCAGCCGGGCCATCTCCTTGGCCGGATGGTCCACCTCACCGTGGCTCCACAGCAAGCCGTAGAGGTGCAGGAACCGCATCAGCGCCTCGGGCTGGAGGGCGAGGGGGCTCTGGGAGATCGCGTCGTCGGCCATTCAGGAACCTCCGTCACCGGCGGCCCCGGCCGGGATGCCGAGCACCGTCTGGAAGCGCACGATCCCGTCGAGGATCGCCAGCCACTCCACCACCGCGACCAGCCCGGCCTCGCCGAACCGGTCGCGCACCGCCGCGCGCTGGGCGGCCGTCACCGCGTGCGGATCGACCACGAACGACTCGGTCAGGTCGAGCACGACCCGCTCGTCGTCGGAGACGGCGTCGGACTCCGACCACCGGGCCACCGCCGCCACCCGGTCCGGACCGGCGACGTCGGCCGCCAGGTCGGGCCGACCGAGCACCTGCGCCACCCGGATCCGGCACGCGTCGCGCACCGGTTGGTCGAGCACGTCGGTGAACGCATCGACGAACGCCGCGTGGGCACCGGCGAGGTCGGGCCGCAGGGCCATCACCTGCTCGAAGGTTCCCGGGTCGACGTTCGGCAGCCAGGTCATCACAGCCCCAGGAACGAGCCGCCGTCGCACACGATCGTCTGGCCGGTCACGTAGCCCCCCGCCCGACCCGCCAGGAAGGCGACGACACCACCGATGTCGGCCTCGGCGTCGCCGATGCGGCGCAGCGCCGTGCGCGCCTCGACCCGGTCCTTGAGCTCCGGACGCTCCGCGAACGCGTACGCCAGCGCCGGGGTCTCGGCCACCGGCGCGATGCAGTTGACCGTGACGCCGAGCGGGCCCCACTCCCGGGCCAGGCTCTTCGCCAACGCCCGCTGCGCCGCCTTGACCGGACCGTAGGCCGGGATGCCTCCGCTCCCCTCGACGCCGGCGGGCGACGTCACCAGCACCAGCCGTCCGTCGGTCCCCGCCGCGGCGAGGTGCGGGTACGCCGCCTGCGCCGTGTAGAGCGACGCCCACACCGCCGATCGCGAGTTCTCGGCCCAGAGATCGAGGTCGAGGTCCTCGACCCGATGGGCGCGGCCTCCCTTGAAGGCGTTGTGCACCATGATCTCGAGCCCGCCGTACCGCTCGACGGTGGCTGCCACGCACGCCTCGACCTCGGCGCGCACCGTGCAGTCGCTGACGATGCAGACCGCCTCGTCGCCCCGGGCCCGAATCTCCTCGGCCACCGGTTCGCCGGTCTCGGCCCGGCGGGCGGCGACGACCACGTTGGCGCCCTCGGCCGCCAGCGCCAGCGCGATGCCGCGGCCCACCCCCTGGCCGGCCCCGGTGACCACCGCGGTGCGGCCCTGCAGGCGCCGGGCGCGATCGGGAGCGCCGGTCACGGAGCCATCCAGACGCCGCCGTCGAGGCCGATGGTCTCGCCGGTCACGAAGTGTGCGGCCGGTGAGCACAGCCAGGCCACGACCGGCGCCAGGTCGGCCACCGGATCGCCGGGTCGCCCCAACGCCGGCGGCGACAGCGCCAACTCGGCGCTCGCCACCCCCACCGGCACCTGCTCGGGCGCCGGGGCCACGACGTTGACCCGGATGCCGTCGGGGCCCCACTGGCGGGCGGTGCTCTTCGCGAACACCCGCAGACCCTCGAGGGCCATGGCGTAGGGCGCCAACTGCGCAGCGCCGGCCATGCCGATCACCGGTGCGACGACCACCACCGAGCCGCCCTCCGCCCGCAGGTGTGGGTGGGCGGCCTGGAGCACGAACAGGAATCCCTGCATGGTGCGCTCCCAGACCGCCTCGAAGCGGGCGTCGTCGACCTCGTGGAACGGCACCCGCTCGAAGGCCACCGGGTCGACCGCGGCGTGGACCACCGCCCGTAGCGGCCCGTGCCCAGCCACGGCCGCAGCCAGCGCGGCCTCGGCGGCAGCCCGGGACGCGAGCGCGCCGTCGGGGAGGGTCACCACGGTCTCACCCGACGCGCGCAGTCCCTCGAGCAGCCCGGCGGCGAGCGCCTGGTCGGCTCCCGTGACGACGATCACACCGACACCGGCAACGACGTGATGCCGTTGATGAAGTTCGACCGCAGGTGCACGGCGTCGCCGGCCTGGGTCAGCGTCGGCAGGCGGGTCAACAGCTCCTCGAACAGGATCCGGGCCTCGAGCCGGGCCAGGCTCGCCCCCAGACAGAAGTGCGGACCGCCGGCCCCGAAGGCGACGTGGTCGTTGGGGGTTCGACCCACGTCGAAGCGGTCGGCGTCGGGGAACTGGGCCTCGTCGCGGTTGGCCGACGAGTACCACATCACCACCTTGTCGCCCGCGGCGATGCGCTGTCCGGCGATCTCGCAGTCGGCGGTGGCGGTGCGCCGGAAGTGCACCACCGGCGTGACCCAGCGCAGCATCTCCTCGATGGCGGTGGGCAGCAGCGCCGGATCGGCCACGAGGCGGGCCCGCTGGTCGGGATGCTCGAAGAGCGCCAGGGTGCCGCCGGTGATGAGGTTGCGGGTGGTCTCGCTGCCCGCGTTCATGAGCAGCATGAAGAACACGTCGACCTCGAACGGCGTGAGCGCCTCGCCGTCGACGTCGGCCCGCAGGAGCACGCTGAGGAGGTCGTCGCCCGAGCTGTCGACCCGGGTGGCGACCAGCGAGTCGGCGTAGGCGAACATCTCGGACACGGCGGCGTGCGCATCGGCCTGGGCGGCCTCCTGGTCGTCGTCGTCGTTCGACATCATGCGCTCGGTCCAGGAGAACACCTGGTGGCGCTCCTCGGCCGGGACGCCCACCAGTTCGGCGATCACCTGGAGGGGTAGTTCGACCGCCACGTCATGCACGAGGTCGAAGCGTCCCCGCTCCGCCGCCCGGTCGAGCAGGTCGACGACGATCGCCCGCACGTGCGGCTCCAGCGCCGCGATCTGGCGGGGGGTGAAGCCCCGGTTGACGAGCTTGCGCAGCTTCGTGTGCCGGGGCGGGTCCTGGTTGATCAGGAGCTCCTGGGTGACCGTGGGATCCTCGGGGTCCTGGATGAACACCACCGGCGCGGAGTTGAACGCCTGCGGGTGCCGCGACACCTCGACCACGTCGGCGTGGCGGAACACGCCCCAGAAGCCGGGACCGTCGGGCTCGGGCAGGAACGCCACCGGCGCCTCCTCCCGGAACCGCCGGAACAGGTCGTGGGGCGGACCGGCGGCGAAGACCGCCCGGTCGCAGAGGTCAGCGATCACAGGAGACATCGAGGTGCAGCACCTGGGTCAGCCGGCCGAAGCCGAGCCAGTTGCCGATGCAGATCGTGAGGTCGACGATCTCGGGGTCGGTGAACTCGGCCTGCAGCCGCGCCCAGAAGGCCTCGTCGATCGCGAGGTGGTCGAGGGCGAAGCGCTCGGCGTACTCGATCGCCACCTGCTCCTGGGCGGAGTACTGCGGGTGGTCGTGCTCGGCGACGTGGGCGTACAGCTCCTCGTCGACTCCTTGTTCCGCCAACTGCGGAATCCGCCAGCCACGTCAGACGGGACAGTCGTTGATGAGGGCGATGCGCATCCGCACCGCCTCCTTCACCCGGGCCGGGAGCATGCTGCGCTCGTACACCGCCTGCGACAGTGCGCCGACCGCACCGCCGAGTTCGGGCACGAGCGCCCACACCCGGGCGATCTCGGGCAGGTCACCCTCGGGAATCTCGATCCTGGCCACGGCCCGACGCTAGCCCAGGGCCGACCGGCGCACCGGCGGTTCCGCGGAACCGCCGACCGTCGTTCCGCCGGCACTCCCGGGCGGCCGGAGCCCGGTGGCGATCGGGTGCCCGACGACGGTCCGCCCGGTCGGCGACGTGAACGTGGCCACCCCGTGACGGTCGAGCGCGGCCGACCATCCGCCTTCGTGGACGAGACGATGGTGGAATCGACACAGCTCGAGCAGGTTGTGGATGTCGGTCGGACCCCCGTGGACCCAGTGGCGAACGTGGTGCGCACTGACCACCCGCCGTTCACCGCATCCCGGAAAGCGGCAACCCTGGTCGCGGGCGTGGAGGTAGCGCCGGAGCCAGCGGGGCGGACGCCGCCGGGACCGCCCGACCCCGACGATCGCCCCGTTGACCCCCGTCACGATCCGCGCCACCTCGGCGTCACAGGCGATCCGGCGGGCGGCCTCGGCGGCAAGGCCCGGACCTCCGTCGAGTTCGCAGCGCTGACCCTCGTCGGCAGCGAGAACCGTGGCGTCGACGTTGACCACCACGAGGTGTCGGTCGGCGGGCGAGAGCGGTGCATCAGTGGACGCACCCGCACCGACGTCCCCCTGAGCAGCCCGAACGACCGTCTCGACGAGCACGTCGGCCCGCCGCTGCCCGAGCGACTCCCCTTCGGCCAGCGGGCGTTGCCGGACGCTCCGGACCGTCAACTCCTCGAGGGCACCAGCGAAGGCCGAACCCTCGTCGTGGGTGGTGTGCAATCGGGCGCAGAACCCCCCGACGTCGTCGGAGCACACCACCCGGCGCCGGTCGTAGGCCCGCTGCGCCGCCGCCGCCCGGCTGGGGTCGAGGACCTGACGGAACCGGGCCACGAGCCGCTCGACCTGGGCAGCGGTCGCGTGACGGGCGGTGGCGATCAACTCGACCTCGGTCTCCGGGGTCGCGACCCGGGTGATGGCCCGGACCTTGGAGTACGACAGGTCGCCGGCGGCGAACGCCTCACGGATCGCACCGAGCTCGAGCAAAGCCCGAGCCACCCGGACCCGCTCCCGGGCCGAACGGGGATCGAGCCCGCAGTGCCAGCCGAGCCAGTGGACGATCGACACGCACCCCCACGCCCGCCAGGCCTCCCGCCGGGCGAACTCGGCCACGAGCAGCAGCCAGCGGCACTCGCCGGCCGCCAGCCGTGAGGCGAGTTCGGTGATCTCGGCCTCGAGCCGCTCGGTGGGCAGCACGGCGACCGCCTCACGGGTGTCGGGGCGGTTGCCAGTGGTAGTGGCGGTGGCGTTCTCGGACACGGTCGGACCTCCCGGTGCGCATGGGGAAGTCGACGAATCGAACGGACGTCCGTCAGGCTACGCAGCCGGTACGACAGCAACCCTGCGTTCTGCCAAGATCCTCATATGGATAATCAAAATGTCTTGAGTCTGACGATCTCGATCTGCCTCCTGATTTCGGTTCTCCTGGGCGCAGTGGGGGCAGCCTGCGGATCGACCAAGGGTCGGCTCTGGGGAGGCTTCTTCCTCGGCCTCCTCGGCCCGCTCGGGTGGATCACGGTCTTGCTGATGCCGCCGACGCCACGGTGGGAAGTCGATCGCGCCGAGCGGCTCGCGTATCTGATGGCCCAACCGGGTCCCAAGCTGTGCCCTGGGTGCACGGCCTACATCAAGGCCTCGGCGCAGAAATGTCGGTACTGCGGGTACGACGTCCCGA
>JAFMJM010000322.1 GCA_017853455.1 Acidimicrobiia bacterium
TGAACGACCCGGTCTTCGACCTCGACGTCAACACCCGCAGCCAGGTGGCGTTCCTCGAGGCGCTGCGGTGGGCCAGCCCGGGCGCCACGGTCGTCTACACCTCGACCCGGCAGCTCTTCGGACGGCCGCAGTACCTCCCGGTCGACGAGGCCCACCCGGTGCAGCCGGTCGACGTCAACGGGATCAGCAAGCACGCCGCCGAGCAGTTCCACCTCCTCTACCGGGAGCGCTACGGGCTCGCCGCCTCGGTGGTGCGCCTCACCAACGTGTTCGGCCCGCGGCAGCGCCTGCGCGACGACTTCCAGGGGTTCCTGCCGATCTTCGTGCGCCGGGCCCTGCTCGGCCAGCCGATCAGCCTGTTCGGCGACGGTGCGCAGGAGCGCGACTGCCTCTACGTCGACGACGTCGTCGACTGCCTGGTGCGCGCCGCGACGACTCCCGAGGCAGCGGGTGAGGTCTTCAACGTCGGCAACGACGAGCACCTGTCGTTGCGCGTCATCGCCGAGTTGATCGTGGCGGCCGCCGGGGCGGGCACGGTCGAGCTCGTGCCCTGGCCGCCCGACCGTGACGCCATCGACATCGGCTCGTACTTCGGGGACTCCTCGAAGGCGAAGCGGATGCTCGGTTGGACGCCCGAGATCCCGTTCGCCGACGGCATCGCCCGCACCGTCGACTTCTACCGCGCGCACCTGGCGCGCTACCTCTAGCCGTGCGAGTCCCCGTCGTCGACCTGGCGCGCCGCGCCGCCGCGCTCGAGCCCGAGCTGTCGGCGGCGATCGCCCGTGTCGTCGACCGGGGGGTGTTCCTGCTCGGTCCCGAGACCGAGGCCTTCGAGGAGGAGTTCGCCGCGTACTGCGGTCGCCGGCACGCGGTGGCGGTGGCCTCCGGCGCCGAGGCGCTGCGCCTCGCCCTGCGAGCCATGGGCGTGGGGCCCGGCGACGAGGTGATCGTCCCGGCGCTGACCGCCGTGCCGACCGCCGCCGCGGTCGTGGGCGCGGGCGCGACGCCGGTGCTCGTCGACGTCACCGCCGACACGGCGGTGCTCGACCCGGCGGCCGCCGCGGCTGCGGTCACCGACCGCACCCGGGCCGTCGTGCCCGTCCACCTCTACGGGCGCCGGGCCCCGCTGCCGGCGCTCGGTCTGCCCGTCCTGGAGGACGCCGCCCAGGCGCACGGGGCGACCGACCCGACGGCACCGAGCGCCGCGGCCGCGTACTCCTTCTACCCGACCAAGAACCTGGGGGGCATCGGCGACGGGGGAGCGGTGGTCACCGACGACGCCGACCTCGCCGACCTCGTGCGGCGCCTGCGCAACCACGACCGCGGCGACGACTACGACCACGCGCTCGTCACCGGCAACGCCCGCCTCTCGGAGATCGAGGCCGCCGCCCTGCGGGTCGGGCTGCGGCGGCTCCCCGCCGACACCGCCCGGCGCCGCGAGGTCGCGGCCGCCTACCGGGCGGCGGCGCCCGACCTGTGGTGGCCGCCCGACGACCCGCACCACGTGTACCACCTGTGCGTGACCCGGGTCGCCGACCGCGAGGCCTGGCGGGCCGCCCGTCCCTTCGACACCGGCATCCACTATTCGCGGGCGCTGACCCACCAGACGGGCTACCTGCCGTACGTGCGCGCCGCGTGCCCGGAGGCCGAGGCCTGGGCGGCCGAGACCGTATCGTTGCCGTGCTTCCCGGAGATCACCGACGACGAGATCGAGGCCGTGTGTCGCGGACTGCAGTGAACCCCGCGGTCACCTCGATCTCGGCGTTCTTCCCCTGTTACAACGACGAGGCCACCATCGCCACGATGGTCCGCACGGCGCTCGCGACCATCGACGACGCCGGTGTCGACGGCGAGTGCATCGTCATCGACGACGGCTCCTCCGACGGCTCGGCCGCCGTGCTCGCCGCGCTGGCGGCCGAGGAGCCCCGCCTGCGCGTCGTGACCCACGAGGTCAACCGGGGCTACGGCGGCGCGCTGCTGTCGGGCTTCGCGGCGGCGACGCGCGAATGGGTCTTCTACACCGACGGCGACGCCCAGTACGACCCCGCCGAACTGGCGGCGTTCGTGGTGGCGGCCGGACCCGACGTCGACGTCGTGCAGGGCTTCAAGATGGGTCGCTCCGACAACCTCGCCCGCAAGGTCGTCGGTCGGGTGTACCACCGGTTCGTGAAGCTGGCCTTCGGCCTGCGCATCCGCGACACCGACTGCGACTTCCGACTCATCCGGCGGTCGGTCCTCGAGCGGGTCCACCTCGAGCACACCTCCGGGGTCATCTGCGTGGAGCTGGTCCGCAAGCTCCAGGACGCCGGCGCCCGGTTCGTCGAGGTGGGGGTGCACCACTACCCGCGTCTGCACGGGCGGTCGGAGTTCTTCAAGGTCGCCGCCGTGCTGCGCACGCTGCGCGACCTGGCGGGCCTCTGGTTCTCGCTCGTGGTGCTGCGGCGGGGTCGCCCGGCCCGCTGAGTCGGTCGGGTCAGTCGCGCGTGGCGACCACCGCCACCGACGTGCCGAACGGCAGCCGGTGGCGGGTCAGCCACCGGCGCTCGAGCGCCGCGGCCCGGGCGAACGCCAGATCGAGCGTCCGGCGCTCGACGTCGGACCCGGCGGTCGGGGTGGCGTGGGGTCGGGCGCGCTCGGCCAGCCCCAGGACCGCGGCCGGTGGCGCCAGGAACGAGTAGCAGTAGGTGCTGCGGCGCACGGTGCAGCCGGCGTCGCGCACGAGGTCGACGAGGTCGGCGCGGCGGTAGCGGCGCAGCGAGTGCACCGTCTTGTCGTGGGCCCGCCGCAGTGCCTCGAACGCCGGCTCGAGGCAGACCAGCACCCCGCCGGGGCGCAGGGTGCGGGCGAGCTCGCGGACGGCGGTGCGGTCGTCGGGGACGCAGTACAGCACCGTGACCGCCACCGCGACGTCGAACGCGCCGTCGGCGAGCGGCAGGGCCTCGAGGCTGGCCCGCACCGGCCGCGTGGTGGGGCGCCGGTCGCGGACGAAGGCCAGGGCGTCGGGGGACAGGTCGACCCCGACGACGTCAC